>DATCYU010000051.1:0-5735 GCA_036526295.1 Saccharimonadales bacterium (SeqCode)
TCAAAAGGGCGCTACTACTGGCGAGGCGATTTATAATGCACTGCCATCACTTACATTTAACGGTATGTCTGCTACAATTTCATTTGACCAAAATGGCGAGGAGCCTGGTGCAAACTATAATTATGATGTATTACAGGTTCAAGGCGGTACATTTGTAACCCAAACGCAGTAAACGCATGAAAATTAGGCAAAAATTCACCATTATAATGCTTTTTATCGGACTCGTACCGATGTTCGTGGTGAGTGTGTTTGCCTATCTTTCGGCGAGCGATTCCTTGCTTTTAAAGTCAGTCGATCAGCTGAATAGTGTGGCGGCTAAACAGGCCGACCGTATTAATGCCATTGTTCAGGGCGAACAAGAACAAACTACAAAAATTGCAAACCAGTATGATTTGCGCCTGGGACTAACGCAGTATATGGCTAGTCCAACAGCGGCAAATAAGACACGGCTTAACGCTATTATGCAAGATGCAAAGGCCAATTACCCTACCATGCAATACTTAAGGCTATTTGACACGTCGGGTAACCTGATTGCTTCGTCTATTGCCGAACAAGCATCGAGCGATTTTATTGCAAAGCTTATTATGCCCGGCACGGGTGATGTTAATAACGTGCGAGTGGTGCGTGATTCGCGTGATAACCTCATGAAGGTTGAAGTCTCGACGCGTATTAATGCCTCTATGCTTGTGAGTGCAGTTTTTCGTACCGACGACCTCACGGCAGTTATGCAAGACTACACCGGCCTTGATCACACTGGTGAAACTATGCTGGCTGGCGATGATAAGTCACTGTTTCCTCTTAGGTTTAACACTGATGGTGCGCTCAAGGTCGATCTTTCGAACTTTCCTGCTATTCCAACGGCATCGGGGTATGGCTCGGTTACCGACTATCGAAATCAACAAGTCCTTTATGTTACCGAATCTATTGGTGTAAGCAACTGGCGGCTTATTGCGAAAGTAGACCGTGACGAAGCGCTGGCTTCAACGGCCTCGCTCCGTACGACCATGGGTGGCATTATCGCCTTTGCGGCGGTGTTCATTACCCTTATGGCCTACTACGACATGCGAGCATTAACACGACCGATCCTTGTTATGGACCGCGTCGCGCGCCTCATTGGTAACGGTGATTTTTCGGTCAGCGTTAACTCAAAGCGCAAAGACGAAATGGGTACGCTTGGCCGAAGTATCGATGCCATGAAAGATAACCTCAGTAATCTTATCCATGGTATAGAATCGCAGCGTGTTCGCCTTGAGATTATTCTTAATACCACTACCGAGGGCATTTTTGCGGTTGATGATTCGGCGGTTATTCTTTTGGCAAACCACGCGGCCGAGCGGCTTGTTGGTGGTACGGCCAAAGACCTTATTGGTAAGCCAATTGCACAGATATTTTCATGGGAGCATGGTATGCAGCCTTTTACGGTCGACTACCAGCAAACCGAAATTAAAACTTACGAGAACCTTCGTTATACCGACATGAAAGGTAATGTCCACTACGTAAAACTTATTGTAGCGCCAGTACATGGTGAAGGCGCCGAACAGGCCGGTCGTACGCACGCTATTGTTACTATTCACGATGAAACGTCAAGTCGCGAACTTGAAAACATGAAAACCGACTTTGTCTCCATGGCCGCCCATGAGCTTCGCACGCCGCTCACGGCGGTGCGTGGCTACCTAGAAATGGCTTCATCAAAAGACCAAAGCCATGCTGTTGATAGTGCCGAGTATGTTGGTAAGGCACTCAAGAACGTTAATGAACTGAGCGGTCTTATTAACAACCTTTTAGATGTGACGCGTATTGAGCGGGGTACCCTTATACTGAACATGGAAAAGGTAGATTTTGCTGCCTGTATTACACGGGCGATTGATGATGCTGCATTTGCCGCAAAAGAACGTACTATTGCCCTTTCGTACGAAGGTCCGCACAGTGACAAATGGGTAGTGGGCGACGAAATTGCGCTGCGCGAAATTGTTAACAACTTACTGTCGAATGCCATCAAGTACACGCTGCCGGGTGGTAAGGTGCAGGTTTCGCTTGTTGAAGAAAACAACAGGCTGGCGCTTAAAGTCAAAGATAACGGTGTGGGCATATCAAAAGAGGCGCAAAAGTACTTGTTTAACAAGTTTTACAGGGTCCATGGTGGCCTTGATAGCGGCAGTAAGGGCACCGGCCTCGGGCTTTATATTGCAAAATCAATCGCGGAGCGCCACTCGGGAACTATTTCGGTAGAGTCTGACACGGGCAAGGGCTCATTATTTACACTTTCGCTTCCGGTATTTGATCAAAAACAGCTAGATGGAATGCAAACGTCTAGCCAAGAAACCGGTAAAGAGATAAGGAGAAAACGTGGTTGGGTCACAAAAAATATTACTCGTTGAGGACAATATTGAGCTTCGTACAATTTATGAGCAATACCTAAAGCGGCGTGGGTATAAGGTTGTTTGTGCAACCGATGGTGAAGAAGGCCTTGCAATGGCTAAAGAGCATCACCCGTATCTGATTTTTCTTGATATTATGATGCCAAAAATTGATGGTCTTAAGCTGTTAAAAATGCTGCGCCATGACGAAGAATATGGCTGTACGCACTCAAAAATAGTACTTTTAACTAACCTTGGCGACGCAAGCCGGGTCGACCCTGCGGTTCAAAAAGACATGGACGGCTATGTCATTAAGGCCGAGATTGAGTTATCTGACCTTATCGACATTATTAAATCGTTCGAACAATAATGAAACCGCGCGCATCTATTACAAAGTCTATTTCTGGTATTACGCCTTCACCTAACCTTACCAACTACACTCAAGCGGTCGCCGCTTTTTCGTGGCATAGGGCCGAAAAAGAGTATGTTGACTTTTTTGATGACAGCACGCTTAATATTGCTTATAACTGCCTGACTCGTCATGCCATAGGTGCTAAAGCGCATAAAACGGCGCTCGACTACATTGACCACGACGGGAATCGCAAAAAGTACACTTTTGCCGAGTTTGATACGCTAAGCAACAAATTCGCCAATGTGCTCAAAGCAGAGCAAGTGCAGTGTGGTGATCGTGTGTTTATTTTTATGCCAACTATACCAGAACGCTCGATTGCTTTTTTGGGTATCTTAAAAACCGGTGCTGTTGCAGGAACCCTTTTTGCTGCGTTTCAAGAGGCGGCGTTGCTTGACCGACTGTGTGATAGCGAGGCCTCGGTTGTCGTAACCACGGCCGATCTGTATGAACGGATTCGGCCTCTTCGTGATCAATTGCCATGTTTAAAAACAGTCATTGTTGTGGGTAAAAAAGCCACGCACGACACCTCGCTACTTTCATATGAGCACGTCATGGCGCATGCTACCGATGATTTTGAAGTTGCACATATGCAAAAAACCGACCCCGCCTATATGCTCTACACTTCGGGAACAACGGGTAAACCAAAAGGTGTTATTCATTCGCATGGTGATATATTGCAAGCCATTATTACCACCAAAGATGTTCTTGATCTGCATGACGATGATGTTTATTGGTGTACGGCAGACATTGGTTGGGTAACGGGTATTGTGTACGGCATTCTGGGGGTTTGGGGACTTGGCGTAACTCAAGTAATGTACGGCGGAAAGTTTAGCCCTGAAAACTGGTACGGCGTTATGCAGCGAACAAAAACTACCGTGTTTTATACGGCACCTACTGCTATTAGAATGCTCATGGCATCACCAGTGAGCCCGAAAGACTATAATTTAAAAGCTTTGCGCCATTTATGTAGTGTCGGAGAACCACTTAATCCTGAAGCAATTTGGTGGGGTTTAGAGGCTTTTGGGCTTCCCTTTCATGACACCTGGTGGCAAACCGAGCTCGGGGGTATTTGTATTTCTAATTATCCGTCGCTCGATATTCGGCCGGGGTCGATGGGCAAGCCATTGCCTGGCATTACGGCGGCCATTATTGATGACAATGGCAAACCGGTAGCAACCGGTGTGGAGGGTAATCTTGCGCTGCGTAAGAGTACCCTACCGGCTCTTATGAAAACAATTTGGAAACGACCCGAAAAATATGCCGAGTGCTTTAAGGGCGACTGGTATATTTCTGGTGATCGTGCACTTGTTGATGGTGATGGCTATTTTTGGTTTATTGGCCGTGCTGACGACCTTATTAACACAGCTGGTGAGCGGGTTGGTCCATTTGAAATCGAGAGTATTTTGGTGGGGCATCCAGCAGTTGTTGAGGCTGCGGTTATTGGCAAGCCTGACATGCTCCGCGGTGAAATCATTAAGGCGTTTGTGGTAGTTCAAGAGGACATTACGCAAGACGATCAACTTGCGGCCGACCTTCGGCAATATGTAAAAGAGAAACTAGCTGGCCACGCTTACCCCCGTGAAATCAGCTTTATTGATCGTCTGCCAAAAACACGTTCTGGCAAAATTATGCGACGAATTTTGAAAGCACAAGAAATGGACGTACCAGTTGGCGATACGTCCACGCTTGAAGAATTCTGATTGATTCTAAACTTTTTTAACCTGCAACGCGTCGAGCTCTACAGGGGTATCGCGGCCAAACATGCTCACCATAACTTTAATCTTACCCTTTTGAGTGTCGATTTCAGAAATAGCACCATCAAAACCTTTGAATGGACCGTCGGTAATAGAGACAACTTCGCCTTCTGAAAAGTCGATGTGGTGTTTTGGATCTTCAACACCCATACGCTTTTTAATTTTGGCAATTTCGGCGTCCGAAACAGGAGTTGGCGTAGTGCCGCTACCCACAAAGCCAGTAACACCAGGCGTGTTGCGCACAATGTACCAAGTTTCGTCGGTTAGTTTCATTTCAACCAACGCGTAGCCCTGGAAAATCTTCTTTTCAACAACTTTTCGCTTACCGTTTTTGATCTCGATTTGCTTTTCTTTTGGAACCATAACGTCAAAGATCTTGTCGGCCATGTCGACAGCGTTAATGCGCTGACGAATGCTTTCGGCTACCTTTTCCTCGTAGCCGCTATAAGTGTGAATAGCGTACCATTGGCGAGTTGAGTCGTATTGATATTTTGACATA
Organism: Saccharimonadales bacterium (SeqCode); assembly: GCA_036526295.1. Classification (GTDB taxonomy): domain Bacteria; phylum Patescibacteriota; class Saccharimonadia; order Saccharimonadales; family Saccharimonadaceae; genus CAMLKC01. The sequence goes on from DATCYU010000051.1 coordinate 5,023, forward strand.
GTTCCTTATCCTAAAATTAATTGAAATAGATACTTAAACAGTGCGTCGAGCAGCAGAATGAGAACAACGAAAAAAGCGGTAAACGCAAGCACGGCCATGGTCATGCTCCAGGTGGCACGGCGATTAGGCCAGCGAACTTGTTTGAGCTCGTACCAGGCGCCGGCAAAGTAACCACCAATTGCAGGCAACGGGTTGCGTACCCCTGTTTTTGGTTCTTTTTCCTCTGCGGTTTGTTTTGTTTCGGTTTTTGGCTTTGCTGTTTTGGCTACTACAGGCTTAGTGTCGCTCGCGGTAATGCGGGTGATTTTTGTTTCGCCTGCTGTGGCAGATGCTGATTTTTTACCTTTGGTTGCCAATGTTATTGCTCTCCAAATTAAAAAGTTTGCCTGAGGCAAACTGTCAAGTAACACTATAGCCTACTGCCTGCATGCCGTCAAGTATGCTACTATAGGACTACTGTGATAGAGGGTAGTATATATGCACTCATGGGCGGCAATGTGCTTATTGCTCTTGCTATTATGTGGCGGCTTGAGCGGTCTATGACTGCGTATGCGCTTCCTAAAAAGCTTCCCGAAATCTCCGAGCTACCTACGGTCAGTGTGTGTATCCCGGCGCGCAACGAGCGCCACGCAATGACCCAATGTCTTGAGCGAGTGCTGGCGAGTACCTACCAAAAGCTCGAGGTGATTGTATTTGACGATAGCTCCGACGAC
>DATCYU010000052.1:0-5364 GCA_036526295.1 Saccharimonadales bacterium (SeqCode)
TTAGGTAATAATAAATATTCTCGTGTACCTGGGCGTGCCTTGCGGCGACGCCCAGGTACACCTACTGCCTCCTCGAACCGAGCATCAGTGGAACTGAAGATCAGTGAAGAGGAGCAGGCCCAGGAACAGGGCGAGGAGGGGGCCGACGAACAGGAAGAACAGAAGCCAACCGAGGTTGACCGTTGGCTTCTCCTGTCGATCGGGCAGCGGGTACAACAAGATCTCGTCGGGGCAACCGGGCTTGTCATCGCCCATAGTACTCTCCTTTGCTGCGTGCTGAGCTCCATGGTTCCGTGTGGGCATCTATTTTATAGCATTATTATTATCCTTTCGCAAACTCACTAAGGTTATGTAGCCTCCTTATTTTTTCTGGTATAATACGGGATGAATGGCGCGTTGACGGAACGGTTACGTGGAGGTCTGCAAAACCTTTTAAATGGGTTCGACTCCCATACGTGCCTCCATTACCATCTGCGCGGATGGTGGAATTGGTAGACACGAGAGACTTAAAATCTCTTGGCCATTACGGTCGTGCGGGTTCAAGTCCCGCTCTGCGCACCAAAGATGATAGCTCACTCATGTGGGCTATTTTCTTTTGCTAAAACAAAAACTTATGGTGTTAAAGACAAACTTTCAAGAAAACTTTTTGCCCAGTCGGCTGCTTGGGTGGTTCGAACAGTTTTCCGGAGCTGCTGCCAACGTTTTGCCCGCTCGTTAGGCTCCATAGCAAGCGCCTGCATAAGCGCCTCGGCTGCTTTACGCGTATTATTTGGCGGTACAATAATGGCATCAGTCAGCTGAGCCGCAGCGCCCATAGTGCTGCTTATAATGAGCACTCCTGGCTCACGACGCGAGGCAATGTATTCTTTGGCAATAAGATTCATGCCATCGGCAATTGGTAGGTTGAGGTGAATGTCGGCAATTTGGTGCCACGATGCAATGTCTTGCACGCCCAAATTCTCGTAACTATACAGAATGGGCTGCCACGCGGCGGTTTGATATTTTTGGTTGATGGCTTGCACGTGGTGTTCAATTTGATGTTTCAGGCGAACATATTCATGAGCCTGTTCGCGTGACGGTGCAACATTGAGCCGGTACATGAGTCGCTGCGGCTCTTTCATTGTTCTTAATAACCGTTCGTAAGCGTCAAGCTGAGTTATAATCCCCTTTGTATAGTCAAGGCGTGACAGCGAAAAAATAACGGTCTTATCCTCCGCCAGTTGGCGGTTTTTTACTACCAGCGACTGTACATGTGCATCGTCAATTTGTGAATCGAACTGCTCAAAATCAATGCCTATAGGAAAGGCTTTTATAGCATTACGCATTGGTATGGCGAGCTGCGTGGCTGCACCGTTAAAATTTGCAACATCGTGAGCCGTTTGTAGGCCAATTAAATCAGCTGCCTGTAAAGAATGCATAAGTTCACTAATATGGGGCACGGCGGAAAGCATAGTAGGAGGAAAGAAAGGAGTATGAAGAAAAAAGCCGATTTTGTTTGTAACACCGCGGTCTCGTAGGATGCCCGGAAGTGCTATAAGGTGGTAGTCGTGAATCCAAATAACATCAGTGGGCCGAAGAACGGTCGTAAGTGTATCGGCAAAATGCTCAGCGACGCGCTGGTATATGTGCCAGAGCTCGGGCGTGTGGTGTGTCGATATTGGGAGGCCATGGGCAAGTGGCCACAAAATACTATTTGAAAACCCGTCGTAATACCCGGCAATATCTTTTTGCGTTAGATTAACAGGTACAAAGCACGGCGGAAACTGCAAGCGGGTAAGCTCGCGCTTAGAAAGATGGCGGCGTAGGCCAGTCCACCCAACCCAAAGAGAGGTTTCTTGGTTAAACAGCGAGGCTAGGGCGGTCGCAAGGCCACCGTTGCTGCGAGATAACGTTAAGTGCCCATGCTCTTCCTGCACGCTGACGGGCAAACGGTTTGACACAATAATGAGTCGATTTGTCATGAATTTACGTACGACCAACTATAATGTACCCATGAATAACGGTCAATTAGTAAATGCGTATCACCTGCACAGATTTCTTAAGTACTGCATCGAAAAATGATATAATAAGAGTCGTAGAAACATAGCTAATTTAAGGGGAATATCAGAATATGATCGTCTTTTGGATAATACTAGGTGTTGTAGTGCTACTCGCGCTCTTTATGTGGATCACCTATAACGGTTTGGTGACGCTTAAAGTTCGAGTCGACGAAGCCTGGAGCGACATTACCGTTCAATTAAAGCGTCGTCTTGATCTTATCCCTAACCTTGTAAACAGTGTAAAAGGGTATGCTGCTCACGAATCAGGTGTGTTTGAGAAGGTAACCGAGGCACGTGCAAACGCCCTGAGCGCCAAAGGCGTAAAAGAAACGGCCGCTGCTGAAAACGAGTTTGAAGGCGCACTCAAAAGCCTGTTTGCTGTAGCCGAAAGCTACCCCGACCTAAAGGCTAACCAAAACTTTTTGCAGCTTCAGCAAGAGCTGGTAGACACCGAGGATAAAATTCAGGCAGCTCGCCGTTTTTATAACGGTGGTGTTCGCGAACTTAACACACGAATCCAAATCTTTCCTAATAACATTTTTGCTGGCATGCTAGGTTTTAAGTCACGCGAGTTCTTTGAAGTCGAGGATATGGCCAAAGCCGAGCAGCCGGTTGAAGTAAAATTCTAACGAGGCGCTCCCTCGCGTATGTATAACGCAATTGCAGCCAATAAACGCAACACGGTCATTATTATGGCCGTGTTTGTGGCGCTGGTTGGCGCGGTTGGTTGGGCGGTTAGCTATGTTAACGGCAACCGATCACTTGCTTACTGGGTAATTGCCGTTGCTGCTATTTACGCACTTATTCAATACTTTGCAGCAAGCAAGCTTGCGCTTGCGGTTAATGGTGCGAAAAAAATCGAGAAAAAAGACAACCCGCGTTTATATAGGATTGTCGAAAATCTTACTATTGCCACCGGTATGCCTATGCCCGAGGTGTACATTATTGATGACCCTGCCCCCAATGCCTTTGCAACTGGCCGCGATCCCAAGCATGCGATGGTTGCGGCGACGTCGGGAATTCTTGAAATTATGAGTGATCGTGAACTTGAGGCGGTGATGGCACACGAAATTAGCCATGTGCGTAACTATGATATTCGCGTGAGTATGATTGCCTTTGGGCTCGTGAGCGCTATTGCACTTCTTTCAGACATTGCACTTAGAATGATGTTCTTTAGCGATGACCGACGCAGTGATAACAACACAAACCCTATAGTGCTTGTTATTGGCATTGTACTTATTATTCTTGCGCCAATTATTGCCACGCTTATTCAGCTCGCTATTAGTCGCCAACGCGAATACCTTGCCGATGCAAGCGGAGTTATGGCTACGCGAGATAGCGAGGGACTCGCAAGTGCCCTTGAAAAGCTTAAGGAATACGGCCGGCCGCTGCGTCGTCAAAATACGGCTTCGGCACATTTGTTCTTTGCCAATCCTCTTAAGGCTGGCGGGGTTAGCAGGTTATTTAGTACCCACCCGCCGCTCGACGAACGTATTGCTCGCCTTCGTGCCAACGCCAATAAATTTTAATGAAAGACCATTATGCCTAAAAAAGCTAGCTCCCCAAAAAATAGGCCAAAGCAGGAAAAGCCATCTTCAAAATGGGAGCGGTTTACCTTGTGGTTCAAGAGTCTGCCGGAACGTTTGCGAGGTAAAGAACGTGTTTTTCTTGAGCGGCGACCTCACCGCAGCTTTCGCCTAACGCGCCGTCGCGATTATGTACGTTCGCTCAAGCTGCCGGGTTATTGGGCGCTTACTAATGAGGTCCGTAAAGTATTGTGGCAGCATAAAAAACACTTTTTATGGCTGATGTTTTTATACGCCGTGCTTACGGCGCTGCTTCTGGGATTGGCCTCGCAAGATACCTACACACAGCTGGCTAATTTATTACGCCAAACAAGTGGCGATATCTTTAAAGGTAACTGGGGAAATTTGGGGCAGGCAAGTATTCTGGTTGCCAGTGGCGCCTTGGGGCAATTCAACGCAAGTTTTACCGAGGCTCAGCAAATATACGCTGTATTGTTGATATTTTTTACCTGGCTAACTACGGTGTGGCTGCACCGGGCTTTTATGGCGGGCCGAAACCCCAAACTGCGCGACGCACTATATAGCGCCGGATCACCGATTATTCCTACGCTGCTCGTCGGGCTTTTGTTGGTTATTCAGTTACTTCCAATTGCGGTCGCCTTTTTGGCCTCGGGTGTGTTGCTACCTTTTGGACTTGCCGATGGTGGTGCCGAAGCGATGCTGTTTTGGGTTGCGGCAGCACTTTTAGCGCTCCTTTCGTTATATTGGATCACCAGCACAATAATTGCACTGGTGGTAGTGACGCTTCCAGGTATGTACCCCATGCAAGCCATTCGAGCTGCCGGCGATTTGGTAGTAGGTCGGCGGATTCGTATGTTGTTTCGGCTGTTATGGCTTGTCTTTACCGTAATTCTTGGCTGGCTTATTGTTATGGTGCCGATCATTCTGCTTGACGCATGGATCAAAGGCATATTTCCGGCAATCCAGTGGCTGCCTATTGTGCCGCTGAGCCTTTTGCTGGTTGGGACAACCACTGTTGTGTGGGTAGCGAGCTACGTGTATCTGTTTTATCGGAGGGTTGTAAATGACGATGCAGCACCAGCCTAAGGAGCGTGCGCGTGAGCTCCGTGAGCTCCTTGCAAAGTATAGTTACGAATACCACGTGCTCGATAAGCCGAGTGTCGACGATGCGGTGTACGACAGTCTGTTTGGTGAACTCAAAAAAATCGAGGCCGAACACCCGGAGCTTATCACACCTGATAGCCTTACGCAGCGCGTGGGGAACGAGCTGCTTGGCGGGTTCAAAAAGGTGCAGCACTCAAGCCGCATGCTGAGTCTTAATGACGTTTTTGATAGAAGCGATGTTGAGGCGTGGGTTGAGCGAATGGACAAACTGCTTCCCGGCCGAACGCATGAGTTTTTTGCCGATATAAAAATGGACGGCCTTGCCTGTGCGCTGATATACCAAGATGGAATTTTCACGCAGGCAGTCACCCGGGGTGATAGTTTTATTGGTGAAGATGTAACCGCCAATGTGCGCACGATTAAAAATGTACCTTTACGGCTTTACGAAACAAAAGGCTATGAACAGTTTTTACGTGGCCGAACTGAGATTCGGGGTGAAATTGTTATGCTCAAAAAAGATTTCGAGGCACTTAATAAGCGGCGCCAAGCTGCCGGCGAAGCTCCATTTGCTAATCCGCGAAATTTGGCTGCGGGTACTATCCGCCAGCTTGACCCAAAGCTCGTTGCGGCGCGCCCACTTTCGTTTAGGGCATACGATTTACTGCGTGATGATC
>DATCYU010000053.1:0-5633 GCA_036526295.1 Saccharimonadales bacterium (SeqCode)
CGGCACTGAGCTTTTCCCAGTAGTAATCAACCTCGGCTTGGTCGTTACAGTTTACAATAAACGAAATTGCCTCGTTAAATACGCTATGTTCACGGGCACTGTCCATGGCAGCAAACCACTGATTTTCAAGCATAAATTCCGAAAACATCGCTTCGTTCTGGGTGTCTGGTTCCATTCCGGCAGGATAGTGCATAACCGCACCTCTTTTAGTATTTTTAAATACCGATACGTAGAAATCACCGGCATCTTCGGCCTTACCGCACATCGCTTCGGTAAACATGAGCGACGGCGTAATAACCGGTCGTGGCTCACCCTCGGGGTTAGTGAGCATCAGTTGCCACGATACGCCGTACTTATCCTGTATCCAGCCATAGTGCTTACTAAATGAGTACTCCTGGAGTGGCATTAAAACAACACCACCATCGCTCAGTTGCTCCCAGGCTTCATCAAGATGCGCCTTTGCATTTTCGTCACGCGAAGGATCATAATTCACTAAAAATGAGACCGTAGGATTAAAAGTAAAGAGCGGTCCTGCGTTTAGCGCAGTAAAGTCGAAGTCGGCCACAGTAAAATCAACCGTCATAAGCGTACCAGGCTTTTGCCTGTGCACTTCTTGACCAGCCTCGGTATAGTATAGTTTTTGGCCGATTTTTCCACCAAATATCTTAGTGTAAAATTCGGCCGCTTCTTCTGCTTGGTTATTAAACCATAAATTTGTTGAGATCTTATTCATAATACCCTCTTTTCCTACATTTATTGTACGATGCCTCGTGTATACTATATATCTAAAGGAGCCAATAAACACAACCATGAAAAGCTAGCTTTATCCCACATTATTCGTTATTTACGTTAAAACGAAAGGATACTTTTTATGGCAAAGGGCCAAGACAAACGAAGAGAAGTTAAAAAACCTAAAAAAGAAAAGAAGTAGCTGCCACACAAAAATACACCGCCTCATACAGGGCGGTGTATTTTATGTAGGCGAGAACTATTTGCTTGATCGTTTCTCGATGATCTCTTGTGCAACGTTCGGTGGTACTTCCTCGTACTGCGCAAGCTCCATGGTGCTGGCAGCGCGGCCTTGGCTCATCGAGCGAAGATCGCTAGTGTAGCCAAACATGCTGACAAGTGGAACGTAGGCTTTAACAAGTTTAGCGCCACCCTGGAGGTCATCCATAGCGTCAATACGGCCACGGCGAGAGTTAAGGTCACCAATAACGTCACCCATGAACTCTTCTGGTGTGGTTACTTCAACGTGCATAACTGGCTCCAAAAGAACTGGCTTAGCCTTCTTAATACCGTCGCGGGCCGCAAGACGACCTGCAAGGTTAAAGGCGAGTTCGCTCGAGTCAACGTCGTGGTAGGTACCGTCGTAAAGAGTTGCTTTAACGTCAACGACTGGGTAGCCGGCAATCACACCGCCATCAAGCGTTTCTTTAATACCCTTTTGTACAGCTGGGCGGTATTCTTGAGGAACAACACCGCCTTTAATAGCGTCAATAAACTCAAATCCCTTACCAGTTTCGTTTGGCTCAAAGCGAACCCAAACATCACCATACTGACCACGACCACCAGACTGCTTGGCGTGCTTACCTTGCACTTCGGCCGTGCCGCGAATAGTTTCACGGAAGGCAACTTGTGGCTCACCAACATTTGCTTCAACCTTAAACTCACGCTTCATACGGTCAATCAGAATGTCAAGGTGAAGCTCACCCATACCACTCATAATAGTTTGGCCAGTTTCTTCGTCGGTGTGAACGCGGAACGTTGGGTCTTCTTCAGCAAGACGCTGCAAAGCAATACCCATTTTTTCTTGGTCGGCTTTGGTTTTAGGCTCAACGGCAATAGACACTGGTGGGTCTGGGAACTCAATAGATTCAAGCTGAATTGGGTGGGCTGGGTCACAGATGGTTGCACCCGTAAAGGTGTCTTTAAGGCCCACAACAGCAGCAATGTCGCCCGCACCAATCATATCGATATCTTCACGCTTGTCAGCGTGCATACGAACAATACGGCCAATACGTTCCTTTTCGCCACTCGTCGTGTTAAGAACGTAGCTACCGGCAGTTAACTTACCGCTGTAGACACGAATAAAGATAAGCTTACCAACAAATGGATCGGTTGCGATCTTGAAGGCAAGAGCTGAAAGCGGTTCAGACTCGGCAGGCTTACGCTCAACTTGGTCACCCGTCTTAGGGTTAATACCCCAAATGGCATCAACATCGAGTGGGCTCGGCAGATAATCAGCAACAAGGTCAAGAACCTTTTCAACAATCACACCACGGCCGTCACCACCAGTAACCAGGAAGAAATCGCCGTTAAGAACACGCTTGCGAAGTGCACGCTTGAGTTCTTCTTCGGTAATTGACTCTTCACCTTCTTCCAAGAAACGCTCAAAGAGCTCGTCCTCGGCTTCAACGGCAGCTTCAACAAGCAGGCTGCGGGCATTTTTAGCCTTTTCAAGCATGTCGGCAGGAATCTCACCAGGAACAAGTGCTTTGTCGGTGTAGTCGTTGTAGGTGTACGCCTTCATGTCTACGAGGTCGACAAGACCGTTAATGTCCTTTTCGAAACCAATAGGAAGGTGAATAGGAAGAGCGTTTTTAGAAAGACGATTGTGGATTGTATCAAGTGATTTGTAAAAGTCACCACCAATTTGGTTGATCTTGTTAATAAAGCAAATACGTGGCACGCCGTATTTGTTTGCCTGACGCCAAACAGTTTCGGTTTGAGCTTCAACGCCCATCTTACCGTCAAAAACAGTCACCGCACCGTCAAGCACACGAAGTGAACGCTCTACCTCGGCGGTAAAGTCGATGTGACCTGGGGTGTCAATAATGTTGATTTTGTGACCTTTCCAAAAACAGGTTACGGCTGCAGAGGTAATAGTAATACCACGCTCTTTTTCTTGAGCCATCCAGTCGGTGGTTGCACTGTCGCCATCGGCACCGCGAACCTCACCAATTTTGTGGTTGATTCCGGTGCGGTACAGAATACCTTCAGTTGTGGTAGTTTTACCAGCGTCAATGTGCGCAATAATACCAATGTTACGAAAGTCCTTAAGTGGGACATTTTGTTGTGCCATAGCGGTTGAGCTCTTCCTCTTTCTTTATGTAATTTTTGCCATCAAAAATAGCGCTTCTTATTAATTGTACCAGAATACCGTCCGGTTGTCACCCCCTTGCTCGTGTGTCATTGACAAATTTATAGTTTGAGCTTAATAATAACATTCGAGCGTACCTACTCGTCCGAAGGGATGTGTGATGGGACTCGCACTGATCATCTGTCTGTTGGCTGGCACCGCTCTCGCAAGTTGGTTCGCCTACGTGGTGGGCGACGGCGACGAGATTGGTGCTACACTGGTGGGCCTCATTGGCCTCATCATCACGGTTATCGCTGCGCTGAGCTGACCCTCGTGGCAGCCTAGCGCCAACCCAATTGCCAGCCTCGCTGGCAATCTCTCGGCAAATGATTACTCCGGTCAAACGGACACGTGCCGAGTGCTCATAAACGCGCGAGCCCCTCGACAAATCGTTGGGGCTCGCGCAGATGGCATACTGCTTTATACAAAAAGAACCCCTATAACTAGGGGCCCTTTTTGTGTTATGCGCAGGATTAACCGCGGGCAAAGTGGGCAAAGGCGCGGTTTGCCTCGGCCATTTTGTGGGTGTCCTCTTTCTTTTTGAAAGCAGCACCGGTTTCGTTGTAAGCGTCAACAATCTCAAGCGCAAGACGCTGTGAGTATGGAATACCCTGGCGTGAGCGTGCAGATTGTACTAGCCAGCTAAATGCATAGTGCAATTGGCGGTGACCCTGTACAGGAAACGGAATTTGGTAGTTAGCACCACCAACACGGCGAGATTTAACCTCAAAGTTTGGTGACACGTTTTTAAGAGCTTTTTCAAAGACAGCAAGTGGATCTTCGCTATTTAGCTTTTTGGCAGCTTGCTCCAACGCACTGTAAACAGCACGCTCGGCAACTTGCTTTTTACCGTCGAGCATTGATTTGTTGATCAAACGCTGAACCATGACGCTTTGGTATTTGCGGTCAGGCTTAAGTTCGCGCTGTAGTTTTTTGGTTACTTTACGAGGCATGACTATTTGTCTCCCTTCTTGGCACCGTACTTAGAGCGGCCTTGTTGGCGTTTTGCAACACCCTGGAGGTCAAGCGCACCACGAACAATGTGGTAACGAACACCCGGAAGGTCTGGCACACGGCCACCACGAACGAGCACAACAGCGTGTTCCTGAAGGTTGTGACCTTCACCACCAATGTATGCCCAAACTTCCTGACCGTTTGTTAAACGAACACGAGCAACTTTACGAAGTGCCGAGTTAGGCTTTTTAGGGGTTTTAGTGGTTACCTTAATACAAACACCACGCTTGAGCGGTGCGTCTTGGTCGTAGTAACGAGTCTTCAGCGCGTTGTGAATACGGCCGAGGGCTGGTGACTTTGACTTTTTGAGCGCAGTCTTGCGAGGTTTGCGTACCAATTGGTTGATTGTTGGCATGTAAACTCCTGTTATTACTTAAAAAAATGGAGTGGTGAACTCCGGTTTTACGATTTGGATTCAGCATCTCCGCCTCGTGTCTTACCTTTTAGCGTCCGCTTGGTGTGTACACATTCATTTCACCGCTGCGATCTAAAAAGAGGAAACTCACCTGTCATTATAACAGGTGAGCGATAAAAATTCAAGGTGTGCACCCGGAGGGGTGGCGCGCATCGGTCTCGACGCGCACACCCCTCCGGGAAGCCAGAATCAGACGACGGAAGCTGCCAGCTCTTCGACCCGCCGGTGACCCGATGTCTCGAGTCCGAGCGGGTCTGGATCTCCAGCATCACGATCAGCTCGCGGTACCGAGGCCAGTCGCTCTCCGGAACGGCTCGCATGACGTACCCACGCAGGACACGCACTATTCGTTTGTGGGGATTTCCTTTACACGAGCAGTTTCTTAATCGTCTTGCCCAACTTGCGTTTCGCCAGACGCTACATCACCACTGATTTCATCAATACTAACGACATTACTCATCGTGATACGCTCCACTATAGCTTTAGGGTCTCGCCTATCGGTGATGTTATATACACCCGACAAAAGCATATCTTTATAATTTGGAAAGTTACCGTTGTTAGTAAACACCCCTGTTTTACCTGATTTTAGGGTCACGAGATAGCTACGTGGCGCAATATCCTGAACTGGTACTTTTGAGATAGCTTGCTGCCGCTCAAATTCGGCTTTTTCTTCTCCCGGTGTTAATCTTGGCATGTTGTTTTTCTCCCTTTATACTTTAGTTATACCATGATTTGCAAAAATAAGTTAGCACTCTAATTATACGAGTGCCAGGACGCGGCCATTAACTATAGCAGAATAAAAAATCAACGCTCGTGTTTGGAGTGCACAGTCTCCTTCCACGCCTCCCGAAATAAATACTCCACCCGGATGAGTGGAGTATTTACAAGAGCTGTGCTTGGACTAAGCAGCTAGCTCAACGTCCTCGGCGATCTCTTCGACAAGATCGTCCGTTGGCTCGTCAAGCTCGACGCCAGTTCCTACAGGAATCTTGCGACCGATGATGACGTTTTCCTTGAGACCTTTGAGGTGGTCAGCACGACCGCTGGTTGCGGCACTGATCA
>DATCYU010000054.1:0-3287 GCA_036526295.1 Saccharimonadales bacterium (SeqCode)
GATAAAGAAGAAGTTGCCTAGCTTTGCGAACCGATATATAGAGCCCTGGTAGTCGCGCAGAATGTTTGACTCACCCCGTAACACCAAGTATCGAAGACACACGTGGCCCACGACAAATGCCACTACAACACCAACGCTATATAGCGCAACATATTGCCACTGACCGCTAGATGCGAGAGCTAAAAAGAGTGCGCCAAAAAGATTTCCTAACATAAGGAGATTCCAGCACACGCTGGCCGTACTTTTGGTGGTATAGGTTCGTACGTAAAGAACAGTACTTATAATGGCCGCGGCCGTAGCAATAGCAAGCACCACCGCCTGTGACAGCGCTACAAACCCAACCAAGGCCACACCAGCCAAAAATAGTACGAGTGTTGCCGCCTGAGCGCGTGCATCATCAAGAAAGGCAACCTTGCGCCCCATAGCTTTAAGCGGTTTCCATACGTAGCCGCTCACTGCCGAGTTCATACTCCATTCTTTTATACCCAGTACATAAAACGTTGCGCGGAGCTTACCAAGGAATGTATTTTTAATTTTGTGTATAGGCGGCACAAAGTAAAAGAATTGATCATGAACCAGATAGCCCACCACAGACGGGGAGATAAGCAGCTGGTACGCTCTAAGCGATGCATTGCTGACAAAATGAAGTAGCACAAGCCAGTCAAGCCCGGCTGCGAGTTCAATAAACATAACGCCAATTTGCGTAATAGACGCATAGGCAATTTGGGTTTTAATAGATGATTGAACCCTCGCGATCGAAGAGGCAACAATGGCCGTTACCAAACCAACTACCGCAATAGCAACACGGAGGCCAATGCTTCCTTCCCATAGCGGATAGGTTCTGAGGAGGAGGAAAAGGCCCATATGCACAGAAAGTGCACCGTAAAAGATTGCGCTAGAGGTTGTTGGCCCTTCCATAGCACGCGGCAGCCAGTACGAGAAAGGGAACTGCGCAGACTTAACCATTGCCACCACCAGCAGTAGGATGCCCAAAATAACAATGCTGTTACCGTAGTGGCTCGCAAGCGCCGAGAACTCAGAGAAACTAGCACTCTTCTCGAACACATGATGGGCATACCAAATCGCCGCAAGCAAAAACGCATCACCAATTCGATATACCGAAAACACCTTTAATGCGTTTCGCGCTGGCAAAAAACGGTCTCTGTAGAATGCAATAAGGAGTACCGAACTTATTCCAATGAGCTCCCACCCTAAAAACAATACTTCAAAATTGCCGGCCAAAATTATTAACGACAACCCCACAAAAAATAAAAGTACCGTACTATAAAACCGTTTAAATCCTTGTTCGCGGTGCAAATAGTACCTACTGAAAATAAAAATTAACGTCGTCATAACGGTTGCCATTCCCAAGAAAATCGCGCTAAGCCTGTCAAAATAAATCATTAAATCGAACGTGTAGTGACTACTCGTAAACAGCGCTCCTAGGTTTGCGACAATTGGCGTTAGACCCGCCTGAAGCCACTGATACCCAAAAGAAAGAAATGCTACGAGTTCAAGGCTTACCGCTGCAATCGCAATCGAAAAAATTGCGCGCTCCCATTTTCGTGGCATTAAAATACAGCCAATAAAGCCAAGAATGGGAATGAGCATGAGCGCAGTAAGAAGTTGGGTTAACATGTATGCATCCTTATTTAATTATGTGCACCGGTAGGTTTTCTTTTGTGGCATCAAGAATGTGGTTCGTTTTCATTTTTGGCGTTGTCTCAAATACATGCGACAGATCGTGCACAACGGGCAGCTTTTTTGTAAGTGGAGTATAGGCAGTAAATTCGCCATCTTCAAATACATACAAGGCTTTTTTGTCCGGGTGAAGCGCAACTAAATGAATCCACTCATTAGAAAACCACTCGTAAAGCTCTGGCTTGGATTGTATGACCTTTTTAATCACTTCGGGGTAATGCTCAACGACCATCAGTAGTCGCACAGGGTCGTGGACTTCTACCATCTGTAGCGGTAGACCCGAACGGAGGTCTCCATCGCTACTATTTGCAACTCCCACAAGACCCATAACGTTATGTGGCAATTTCGTGCCCGCACCCAGTTTATAGTTATCCATACGCGAGAAGAAATATTCCAAGTTAATGCCACCACATACTGGTCCAAGCGGTGAAAGCACATCGAGCAGCAACGTACCATCCGGATCGGTCGTGTAGTCATAAGAATTCAAGAAAGCTCTTCGGTCAAGGAACAAATGCTTCGTAAGACTCCTTCTACCGACCACGCATAAAGCATTCGTACCATGCCCAAGCTCTGGCCTTGGCTCAAAATAAGAAACTGAGCGCTTTTTTATATCTTTTCGAATCTTTTTTATATGTTGTTTTGTGCTGATAGACATAAACCGACGCGAGCGTTCTTTGGCATCAAGATCAAGCGCATCGTCAAATAAGCGAGTGTTTTTATGGTGCAGGGCAGCGTTTTGCTCGGTTAATATGGCTTCATCATAAAACCTAATTTCGTTAGATGCGGTGTCGTGCAGGGCACTAATAAACTGCGTACTGTTTGGAATAAACAAGCCCCGTGTTTTAAGCACCTCGCGTACCGGTGCGTAATTTGCCATCTGGGCAAAGACGCGAGCGTTCACGAGGCCCGGCCTTCCGCTACATGCCCCACAATCATGCGCACCATGATGAGGATTATTTGCACTGCTTGAACCATGCCCTATAACATAAACAATCGAAGAGAAATCTTTACAAAGACCAATGCTTCGTAAAATTTTTTCAACACGATCGGCCATTTCTTTAACGGTAAAACCTACCTGTAGCCCTTTTTCGTCTTTTTCACCGGTGTGTACTACAGTTAAATCGGCATTTGGGTCCATATGGGCAGATGCATCTGCAATTGCCGGGCTCATGGTTGGATTAATAAGGTTTGCAATAAGCTTGCCCATGGCGGGAATACCCAAAAGGTAGGAAAAGAGAAAGCCTCTTACCAAGCGGTGCGAGTGCTTTGTATACATGATTTCTTTCCCGTGCGCATGTGAGTCGTTTTTCGAAACTTCTTTAATAAGGTATTTCGGCTCAATTGAAGCGGGACAAAGCTTATCGTAAAACTTTGCATTTGCGGGGTGAAAATAAAACTCAACACCAAAGTAGCCGGGTGCACCAAATGTTTCTGCTTGGCTGTCCAGGCTCTCAACATATGTGCGCAACGAATATTCACGATCATCTATACAAAAGATCGATTGAAAGCTTTTTTGCGGCAAATTCACTTCTGCAGGCTTTTCAGCTGCAGTAAGTAGAATTCCCGAAAGTACGGTGTCGTAGTAG
>DATCYU010000055.1:0-2721 GCA_036526295.1 Saccharimonadales bacterium (SeqCode)
CGTCTAATATAACAAATGTTATATTAGGGTAGTCTTGAGTCATGCACGCCTGCAGGCTATCGCCGTTGAAGTCGTTGCAAGTACAATATACGGCAACAACGCGCTTGTCCGGTGCGTTGCCATACTTGTGCCGCCATTCACCGTCTGGCGGCAGGGTAAACGTGCTTCGCCCAAGATAGTAATACAGTGTATAAATGATATCCTTGATACCGTTTAGCCAAAAGTAGATAATAAATGCCGTACTTATTCCTACAAGGGCGGTCACGAGCCAACCGTCTTTATGAGCGCCGGTTATAACATTAAGAAGCGGCACGGCGGCTACTACCGTAAGCGCTAGCCATGCCGCAATAATAATGAGGTACAAACGCGGTGATTTCTTCATCAGCCTCCTTTGTTAATTACGAGGCTGAGATTACCATGCTAAAAAGCACGCGTTATATTAGATTTCTCCGCGAGAAATTTACGATAAATATCTTACAGACTTACCGTATGAAATGGCGTTCAAAACTATCGTCAAGGAGTTCATCAAGGGCGTCGGTATAAATGACGTACGATTGATGATAATGCCCTAAAACCCTTTGTTGCGTTAATTTTTTAAATTCTGAGCTGACCGTTTCTCGTGTAAGACCTGTAAAATTCGCAACGTCTTGTTGGGTCAACGGTAAAACGATCTTGACCGCATCGTGCATAATGTCATGACCAAACCGAAGTGCAAAGTAATGAAGCATTGAAATAACCTTATCAAATGCTTTCGAATGCTCGAGCGCGTTCAGGCGCAGTTGAGTATGGGTAGAGCTTTCAACTTGGCGGTCTAAAACCTGGAGCATTGATTCACTATTGTTTCGTAAAAAGGTAACAAGCTCTTCTTTAGGCACGCAGTGTATCAGGCTATCAGTAATAGCCTCATAGTAATATTGGGAGTGGCTTATAATGTCACGAACCCATCCAAAAGGAAAATATCAAATGCGGTGTTGAGCTCAATGGGCCGCTCCTCTCCTTTTGAGGTGAGATTGTAACTTTTGACGATTCCTTTCCTAATAAAGAAGACGCACGATGGTTCTGCGTCTTGGTGCAAGACAATATCGCCTCGCTCGTATTTTTTAATAGGAAACTGATCTAAAAATGTTGCTATGCCGTTCAAATAATGCCTCCTTGTTTGCTTATTGCTCGTGGGGTGCACTCTTTCTATTTTACGGCAATATACCCGCTATGTGTCGCGTATACGTCATGTGAAAATCACCACATGAGCGCTCATGGTGTTAATTTAGTAGTTCTAGGCGGTGGCTATATCGCGGCGGCGAAAAATAATGTAGCCAAGTACACTAAATGCAACAATCAAAACAGCAAATAGTGTAATTCCCTGCCATTCCGGCGAGCTACCATTTAAAATGCTCTGCGCGTTGTAGTAGTGAAAAATAGTGTAGTCATATAACCAGTCCCAGTCCTTTTTAAGCCCCCCAACAACAAACATAATGTACTGAATAAGTAAGGTGCCGCCAACAATCATATATACCTTACTGCGCTCACTAAACAACGCTGACAGGCAAAGCGACACGGCATAAATTGCCCAGGCAAATAAAAGCGAAACCAGCGCAACTTGCCACATACGCCCGGTAAGAATATTTATTTTGTACATTCCAGCTAACGGAAAAATAACCAGCACTGATGAAAGCATAAATAACACCAAGGTTACCAAAAAACTCAGGTACTTCGCAATGTAAAGTTTGCCGCGGCCAATTGGCAACATAAGGTAAAAGTTCATCATTCCCTTTTCTACTTCACCAGCTAGTGCCATGCCGGCTTTTGAGGCGGCAAAAAAGGCAGCCAGCAAAAGCCAAACAATACTAAAGTACTCAATTGCCAAATAGCCCTCAAGGGTGCCGAGCGAGAAATTTTGGATACCAAGGGCTTGGTAGAACTCTTGTGGGTAGCTTGAGTAGATAGCTTGAAACTTTTCGGCCGAGTCGTGAATAGAGGGGTAAAGCCCCATGTACATCAAAAGCGTACCAGCGGCAACCACGCAGTAAGCGATTGTTGAAACACGACGATCTCGTAGTTCGCGTAGTATGCTTGGTATCATACTTTCTCTCCTTTGTACTGCTCCAAAAATATGTCTTCAAGGTTGGCATGGGTCATGTCGAGATCAGTTAGTTCGTAGCGTGTTACAGCTCGTAATACCTTATTAAAATCACCCTTTACTTTTAGGCTTACGGTATTGTCTTTGTGGTGAATAAGCTTTGCACCAGCAGCTTTTAGCTCATTAGTATTAAATGGCGAAGTTGCAGCAGCGGTAATAATATGAATGTTCATGGCGCGTATGTCATACATGCTTTTTTGAGTCAAAATCTTGCCGTCTTTAATAAACGCTACACCATCGCAAAGTGACTGCACTTCGTTAAGATTGTGCGACGAAAAGAAAACCGTTTTACCGCTTTTTGTGTAGTCGCGCAGTAAGTCGTATAAAACATTTTGTAGCATTGGGTCGAGGCCGCGAGTGGGTTCGTCCATAATCAAAAGCTCAGATTCACCCAAAAATGCCAAAATAATTGCCAGTTTTTGCTTGTTGCCAGTTGAAAGCGCCTTAACCCGCAGCTTAGGGTTGTAGCCTAAAAGTTTAGTAAGTTCGCCAACTCGTTTGCGCGACCCTTTAATGGCCGCTGCAAGGCGAATGTGATCTTCACCCGTCCAGTGTGGGTTAAGCTGTTGGTCAGACGACAAAAA
>DATCYU010000056.1:0-10094 GCA_036526295.1 Saccharimonadales bacterium (SeqCode)
AGCCACGACTCGCACCATAGCGATGACGATAGGCGAGGGCATATGAACCAAAACAAACGCCAAGAACGCGGCGGCTTTTTGGGCGATATTTTTGGCGGTTTTGGCGACTAGTAATAACGCAAAGATTACTGCATACGGTAGCGTTCATAGAGCGCTACCCATTGTTCTAGGGTCATTTCCGAAGGCTTCACTCCCACACGTAGCCCAATGGCGCGTTGAGGCATTTTGGCAAAAACCCGCGGATCAGCAAAGCATTGTTCAATAAATTCGCGATATGCGGACATTTCGCCCGTTGCAAGCAATGGCTCGGTTCGACACTTTAATTCAAGCAAGACCGTATCAACATTAGGATGAGGCCAAAAATCGGTTCGTAAAAGTCGTTTTCTAATACGAGCCTCAAATAGTGGTCCGATTTGCATACCAAGCTGGCCCGTAAAGTGATCGTCGCCAGGGACAATTTTATTTGCAAACTGTTTTTGAACAATAAGGTAAACCGCCTCGGGCAAATGTTCGGCCATCGTAAGCTTACGAACAATTAGTGAACTAAGGTGAAAAGGAATGTTTGCAAATACTTTATATGGCACAGTGGGGAGTGGCATGGTTAAAAAATTCTGTTCAACAACGGTCACGTTTGCATAGCGTGCCATATTTTGGCGTAGCTTTTCAGCCATACGCGGCTCTACTTCTACCGCCATAACCTGTTTGCAGCGAGCAGCCAGCACCGATGCAATCACACCACTTCCGGCGCCAATATCGTATACAATGTCGCTTTTCTTAATAGAAGTATGGCCCACAAGCTCTTTTATGAGCCGAGGATTACGTAAGAAATATTGAGAATAATGAGCGAGTCGCTTCATGCCTTAACCATATCACACTACGCACGGCGACGCGTATAGGCACGCCAACCCATAACAATCAGAGCTACAGCTACCATCGCGGCGGCTGCCCATACCGCCCACATAACCCAGCCAGCTGGGGTATGTGCCGCTGGCTGTACTATTGACCCACTAGGTGATTGAAGAGGTTGCTCTACAGCAGCAAAAACAAGCTGTGCGACGCCGTCTTTAATACCCGTTAGCGTAATGGTGATATCGTTTTTGCCGTCGCCCGTTACATCGTAACTAGCAGTTTGACCTGTCATAAGCCGTATATCACGAGGTGTTGAGGCAAGCGTAATAACAACATAGTCGCCATCAATCGTTTTAACCGTCGCCGAGTGGCGCTCGCTCCCCACCGTAAAGTGCACCGCCTGGTTCTCTTTAAGCGCAACCGGCGCGCCCTTAGATTCAGTAAATGCAGGGTAGGTATTTAAGAGAGCACCGTCATTCGTTGGTATGGTAGATGTTGTGTCATTTGGTGGCACGATAGGCTCATTTGCTTGAACTACACTACTCGTTATACTTGTTCGGCTACGCGCAATAGTCACCGAGCCGGCTGCCGAATAGGCCGACACCCTGCCGCTCGCATCAATTGCCTTTACACGAAAATACCATGTACCGGGTGACAGCGAGTAGGGGACAGTAAATGACACGCCACTTGCAGATGCCGATGAAACACCTGTAGCAAAGGTTGGATCTTTTGACCATTCAACAATATACGGCGTTGTAGCAAGCCCCGCGCCACTGTCACTTGCCGCGTACCACGTAAGGGAAGGGCTCACGTTAAGAGGACTGCTTGTAACCGTCGGCACGCCCGGGCTACTTGGTGCCGTGGTGTCAACCGCAAAGGCAATCGTATTGCCATGCGCCATAACATAGGGCGAGGCTGCGCCGCTATTGTCGACTGCCTTTATGCGCCAGTAGTATAAGCCATCGGGTAGTTGCTGCCCCGCAGAACCCACCGCATACGTACCGCTACCGGCCGCTTGCCCCACCGTAAAGCTTTTTGTACCTTGAGCTCCGAGTGCTGAAGTGTAGTCAACGAGAGGGCTACTAAAATTAAGTGTGTCGTCAATTTGGATATTGTATTTCACCGTATCGCCCGCGTTAGGATCACTGAGCGTGAAGTTCATTGTTGGCTGGTTTGAGGTAAGAATACCCCAGTTCACGACTTCGCTGGGGCCAAGCGCACTTGGTGCATTTGGTGCAGAATTAGCGGGCGTTACCGCGCTGTCGGTTAGTTTTTGTACTTGGTTACCACTATATTCAACCGCGTATATATTTCCGGTATTATTCACCGCCACTCCATAAAAGGGACCGGCGAATACGTCAAGGTATGTTCCTGTCGAGCTAAACTTTTGCAAGCGAACATTATAGGCGTCAACGACATATACGTTTCCGCTTGTATCAATAGCAAGTTTTTGCGGAATCAAGAACTGCCCAGTTGCCGAGCCGACTGAACCCCATGAGGTAATATATGTACCCGTGCTCGTAAATTTTTGAACACGACAGTTCGTATCTTCGGTGGTGTATACGTTGCCACTACTATCGACTGCAACACCAATTGGATTATTAAATTGCCCGGCTCCCGCACCGCTCGTACCCCATTGGGTAACATATGCGCCAGAGCTATTTAATTTTTGAATGCGAGAGTTACTGTAATCTGCCACATATACATTACCTAAGCTGTCAATTGCCAAGTCGCTTGGAGTATTAAACTGCCCATTGCCTGCACCCAGCGATCCATACGTACCCGTTAGCACACCACTACTATTAAACTTTTTAACGTTGTTGGTTGCCGTATCAGCAACCCATAAATTACCAGAGCCATCAAAGGCCAGGCCCTGTGGGCTACTTACATTCGTACTGTTGAAAACGGATTTAAACGTGCCATTGGCATCAAATACCTGAATACGGTGATTGCCGTTTTCACCAACATACACATCACCATTACTTGCAACCGTAATACCGGTTGGAGAACTAAACTGCCCGTTACCCGTACCACTTGTACCCCATGATGTTGCAGCGGTAATAGCGGCGTGTGCCGATTGCCAGCCAACCGTATTTATAAGTACGACCGCACCGACAAGCAGGTAGCTCCACCTTTTAAAATGTTGACGCCCCATGTATTCGTTTTTATTCTCCTGTTGTCAATAGTATAACGTATGCGGTATGGTAAAAACAATAAAGCTTGTGATTTTACTCACCAGTTTTTGCACCGCTTGTATTTAGTATGAAATAAAGGAGTACTATGTCAGAAAAATCAAATATAAAAGTTATGAGTAACAGTTCGTGCGGATTTGTGCTTTTTATTGCGTTTTTTGGGGCCGCCGTTTACTTTGTCCAGCACTCAGAAGGTTTCTGGGGGTTTATTCTTGCCATCCTCAAGGCATGCGTATGGCCGGCATTTGTAACATATCATGTGCTTGGCCTGCTAGGAGCATAGGGAAGCGTGCAAATTATTCTTTACGTTATTGGCTGCATTATTGTTAGCCTTGGCTTGCAACTAGCGGGCTACGGCACTATGGCGAGCGGGCTATTAACCATATTTTCGCTGGTTATTGCCGCAAAACTTAGCCTTGAAATGATCAGTAAACTCAGAGCTGGTCACTATGGCGTCGATATTTTAGCCATTGCTGCCATTTTAAGCACGATCGCCGTAGGCGAGCAGTGGGCAACTATTATTATTGTATTGATGCTCACCGGTGGCGAGGCACTTGAGGATTACGCAGCTGGCCGCGCAAAACACGAACTTAAAGCACTTCTCGATAGAGCACCTCGAACTGCGCACAAATTAACCAAAACCGGCACTCAAACCGTACCACTCGCCGAGGTTCGTGTTGGCGACGAACTACTCGTAAAGCCCGGCGAGATAATTCCAGTCGACGCTACATTACGAAGCGAGGTTGCCGAGCTTGACGAATCGTCACTCACGGGTGAAAGCCTGCCGGTTGAATATATAAAAGGAGCCCTGCTTTTAAGTGGTGCTATTAACGGCAGCGGTGCGATTACTATTAAGGCTGCTAAAACGAGTGAAGAAAGCCAGTTTCAGCAGATCATTAAACTAGTAACCGACGCCATGAGCGTGCAAGCACCATTTGTACGCCTGGCCGACCGGTATGCCGTACCATTTACCGCAATTTCATTCTTGATCGCCGGTATTGCCTGGGTGGTTTCGGGTAATCCGCTGCGTTTTGCAGAAGTTCTTGTAGTAGCTACGCCGTGTCCGCTACTACTGGCAGCACCAATCGCTCTCGTTTCGGGCATGAGCCGCGCCGCCAAAAACGGCATTATTATTAAAAGCGGTGCTATTTTAGAACGACTTGCCGATATTAAGGCAGTTGCGTTTGATAAAACCGGTACACTCACGCAAGGTGAGCTCGTCGTAAAAGAGATTCGCCCAGCGAGTGGCTTTACCGAACACGACCTACTATTTTATGCGGCCAGCGCTGAGCAGCACTCGGCACACATTCTTACCGTGGCGCTACTTGCTGAATGTGAACGCCAAAACATTACGTTGTCGGCACCTACGGGCGCACACGAAACAATCGCCCAGGGGATGCACGCGGTTGTAAAGAAAAAGAAAGTCTACGTTGGAAAAGCCACTTTTTTGGCTACGCAGCACATTACCGTTCCAAAGGCGTCTGTTCGTTCTGGCGAGACAGTCATTTACATTGCTATTGGCGGCGTATACGCAGGTGCAATTATATTTAGCGACCATTTACGCGCTGAGAGCAAAAACGTTATGCAGCACTTACAGGCGCTCGGTGTTACGCACACCATTATGGTAACGGGTGACAGTAAATCGATTGCCGAGCGTATTGCAAAGGCCGCCGGTATAACCGATGTATTTGCTGAACGCCTACCGGCCGACAAAGTTGCCGTAGTACGCGATATGAAAGTGCGCCCCGTCATGATGGTAGGGGACGGCGTTAACGATGCCCCCGTTTTGGCCGCCGCAGACGTTGGCATGGCCATGGGCGCACGCGGATCGTCTGCTGCAAGTGAGACAGCCGACGTAGTAGTATTGGTTGATAATATTGCAAAAAGCGCCCAAGCAATTCAAATTGCAAAAACAACTATTCGGATTGCGCTTGAAAGCGTTTGGCTCGGCATAGCGATTAGTATTGTACTAATGATAATCGCTGCGTTTGGTGTTATTCCAGCCATTGTGGGCGCATTCCTACAAGAGGCAGTCGATGTACTTGTGATTCTCAATGCACTCCGCGCGCACGGTACCTGGAAATAGCCACCCCTGTTTTTATTTGCGCCCGCCTGGTGCTAACGATATACTTAAAACCATGGGAAGCCAAAAAAGCAAGCTACCAAGAGGGTATTTGCCGGGCCTTAATGGCCTCCGGGCGCTTGCTATTTTGTTGGTATTTGCGTTTCATTTATGGCCACAAATCATTGTTGGAGGCTATATAGGTGTTGACGTATTTTTTGTTATTAGTGGTTTTCTTATTACCTCACTCCTCATTAAAGAACAGAGCGAAAAGGGAAGAATCAACCTTAAAGCATTCTGGACACGGCGTGCTCGCCGCCTTTTGCCAGCCCTTTTAGTGGTCATTAGTATCACAAGTACATTTGCACTTTTATTAGGCGGTGATATTTTAGTAGGTATTGGCCGCCAAATTCTAGGTGCCCTGACATTCTCCAACAACTGGGCCGAGATAGCCGCTGGCACAAATTACTTTAGCAGCACCAATGTACATGTCTTTACAAACTTTTGGTCGCTTGCGGTAGAGGAACAATTTTACGCAGTATGGCCACTGTGTGTCGTAGCTTTTTTGTGGTTTAAACCCCAGCTTACTAAGTACCGCCGGGGCCTCATCGTAAGCATCGTACTTTCGATTAGTTCGGCCATACTAATGGCGTATCTTTTTAAAGGTACAAATTTAACGCGGCTTTATTATGGCACCGACACTCATGCGTTTGGCCTTATGCTTGGTGCGGCAATTGCTTTCTGGGGGAATGCGAGGTACGCCCAAGCTATTCGTAAGGGAGTAAAGCACCCCACGGCGCAGTTTAAGCACCGCAGTTTTGTGCAGGGTAGTGGTTGTCTTGCATTAGCAGTGCTCATCGTGATGGGTATAACGCTAAATCAGCATGCGGCATTTGCATACCTTGGCGGTTTATATGGCATCGGCATACTAACAGCCGTCATTATACTTGCTACCGTCAGTTCCAAGGGAATCTTGAGGAAATTATTAGAAGCAAGGTTACTCACATGGATAGGCGAAAGATCATATGGCATGTACCTATGGCACTGGCCAATTATTGTGCTGCTCCATTACTGGTTAGGTGCCACCAGTAATCAGCCGCTGCCTGTTACGGCCGCAATCGCACTAACGATAAGCCTGGCCGCGCTTAGCTACCGCTACATTGAACTTCCTGTTCGACGCGTTGGCTTTAAGGCGCTTTTTACGCACGCGATCAAAAGGAAAGTTACGTCAGCCGAGCTCATAACCCCCACCTGGAGACTTCAACCACACCCGCTTTTGTTTATTAGCTTACTACTGCTAAGTACTACCGTGGGTGCTGTTATAACCGCGCCACGAACCACACAGGCCGAACAGCGAGTCGCAAAAGGCGAGGCCGCAATTAGCGCGGCAAATCATGCCATCAAGGCCGAGCCTGTGGTTCATGTAAGTCCACAAAAACCCATTACAGGCGCCGACATGACTCTGGTTGGCGATTCAGTATCACTCGCCAGCGCACCCGAGCTTCAGGTGGCATTTCCTGGAATATATATTGACGCGCAGGTATCTCGTTCGATGCGCCGCGGTGGGTTAGAGACAATTGAGCAGCTGCTGCAAACTAAAACAATGCGCCGCGTACTAATTGTGGCACTTGGCACCAACGGCTATTATGGCGATGGATTTATAGAGCGCCTTATGAATGAGGTAGGGAAGGATCACGAGGTGCTCTTTGTAACCGCGCACGCACCCAATGAATGGTCACCAGCCAACAACAATAGTTTACGTTCGCTTTTGCCGCACTACCAAAATATGTACATCGCCGATTGGGATACAGCGATTAGCGCACACCCCGAGCTTTTAGGGCCCGACGGCATTCACCCTGGTCTGTCCGGTGGAGTGGTATATGCCGAATGTATAAAGGCCGCTTTAGCCGAGATTCCGCGCCATATGTGACAAAGGTCACATATATCAAGGAGAGAACCGCGCTATACCTGAGAGTATGAAACATGCCCTCAGTCATACCACCACTAAACTTTACAAGCACGTGGGCAAGCCACTACTTTTTAAGCTGCAGCCAGACACTGCGCATACCACCATTTTACGCACCGGCAAAACCCTGCAACGAAGCAAAGCGATTCGCTCGCTTATGCATACCGCCTGGGCCTATCAAAATCCCAGCCTTACGCAAACAATTCACGGCATTACGTTTAAAAACCCCGTGGGGCTTTCGGCCGGGTTTGACAAGAACTTTGCAGTTGTACCACTTATAAAGTCGGTTGGCTTTGGATTTATGGAAGGTGGTTCAATTACCTACAAGCCATGTACGGGCAACCCAAAACCGTGGTTTTACCGTCTACCGAAATCAAAGTCACTTGTGGTTTATGCCGGTCTCGCCAACGAAGGCGTTGCTGCAATTATTGCACGCTTACAGCGATATGACGGTCGCATTACCCGTGATTTTCCGCTTAACATTTCTGTGGCAAAAACAAACTCACCCGAAACGTGCACCGACACTCAGGCGGTAGCCGACTACATTGGCAGTTTAAAATATATTAAACACGCCCGCCTGGGCGACATGATTACCCTTAATATATCGTGCCCCAACACCTATGGCGGTGAGCCATTTACCACTCCCGAACGGCTTGAACTGTTGCTTTCGGACGTCGACCGCCTACGACTTACTCAGCCAGTTTTTGTAAAAATGCCGAGCCACTTACCATGGAATGAATTTCACGAACTACTGCGCGTCATTGCCAGACATCACATTGACGGTGTCACCATTGGTAATCTCGCGAAAGATCGTAAAGCAGCAAAATTGTCTGACCCGCTGCCCGACCATATAAAAGGCGGCCTAAGCGGTTTACCCACCCAAAGAGTAACCGACGAACTCATTGCAAAAACTCATCAGGCTTTTGGCAAACGCTTTATTATTATTGGCGTCGGTGGCATTTTTAACGCCAAAGATGCTTACCGCAAAATTAAACTTGGCGCCAACCTCGTAGAGCTTATTACTGGCCTTATTTTCGAAGGCCCTCAGCTTATTGGCCAAATAAATAAAGAGCTCGACGAACTACTCAGAAAAGACGGCTATGCAACAATTTCAGAGGCGGTCGGGACCATGAATACCGTGCACGAAAAAGCAAAATAACGCGTGAAAACGCGCGTTGTAACAAAGACACGTTCGATGTGATTTAGATCACATGGTGCCTTTAGCATAATCGTATACGCTATGGGTAGTGCCAGTGGAGGGCCACCTTCAAAAACAAAACTTGAGGGGTTAATAACAAAACATGCCAGAGGGGGAGTGAAACGTGGCTACAACAGCGACAGTCGGCTTAGAGACCGACAAAAAAGCCGAAAAACAGGCAGGTATCCGCACATACAAAAAATATCTGCCAAATACACAAAAACGCGATGGAAGAATTGTTCCATTTGAGTTTGACAAAATAGTTAACGCCGTTAACCGTGCTATGCAAGAAACGGGCGAAGGCACCTTAAGCGACGCGACACTCGTTGCACACAGCGTTGCCCGCGAACTCGTCCAGGTAGCAAAAAAATATAAAGGTTTTGCACCAAATGTTGAGGCCGTTCAAGACGAAGTTGAACGCCAACTCATGCTCAACGATTTCACCACAACCGCAAAAGCTTTTATTTTGTACCGCGAAGAACACGCAAAGCTTCGCGAACAAGAAGCGCTCATTTCAACAGAAGTCCGCAGCAAAGTTACTGAAAGCTCAAAGTACTTTGCATCATCATATCAAGAGTTCATTTTTTACCAGTTCTACGCTCGCTGGCGTGACGATTTAGGCCGCCGCGAAACATGGTCAGAAGCCATCGATCGCTTTATGGTTTACATGCGCGGTAAGCTGGGCAATTCACTCAAAGACAGCGAATACGAAGAAGTGCGTCAAGGTATTTTGAAGCAAGAAGTTTGCCCATCGATGCGCCTTTTGTGGTCAGCTGGCGACGCTTGTGACGCTTCAAATGTATGCGCCTACAACTGTGCCTATATTGCGCCTACAACCTGGGATGACCTTGCCGAGATCATGTATGTTTCAATGTGTGGCGCCGGTTGTGGCTTTGCCGTTGAACCCGAAAACGTTGAAAAATTCCCACAAATTCAAAAACAAAATGGTAAGAAAAAACCAACTATTTTGGTTGAGGACAGCAAAGAAGGCTGGTGTGACGCCTACGTGTTAGCATGTCGCACTTGGGCATCAGGCTACGATGTTGACATTGACTACTCCATGGTGCGACCAGCGGGCTCACGCCTTATAACCATGGGTGGCCGTTCTTCTGGCCCCGCACCACTGCGTGACCTTATGAACTTTACGCGAAACAAAATGCTATCACGGCAAGGAAAGCGCCTTACGACACTCGACCTTCACGACATTATTTGTCAGATTGGATTGATTGTTGTAGCTGGTGGCGTACGACGTTCGGCACTCATTTCGCTTTCGTCGCTTGACGACGCTGCAATGCGTGACGCTAAAAAAGGTGCCTTTTGGCAAACCGAAGGTCAACGTTCAATGGCCAACAACTCGGCCGTGTATGAAGTAAAGCCTTCTGCTGGCGACTTCCTTGAAGAGTGGACCGCACTGGTAACTTCGGGTAGCGGTGAACGTGGAATTTTTAACCGTGGCGGCTTTGAAAAACAAATGCCAAAACGCCGCTGGGAAAGCATTAAAGACCAGCCACAAATGGGCGTCAACCCATGTGGCGAGATCTACCTGCGCTCAAAGCAGTTCTGTAACCTAACCTCAATTGTGGTGCGCCCAGACGATGACATGCAAAACCTCAAGCGTAAGATGCGCCTTGCAACCATCCTTGGTACGTACCAGGCGACATTAACCGACTTTGGCTACCTTGACGAAGCTTGGCACAACAACTGTGAAGCCGAGCAGCTCCTTGGTGTATCAATCACCGGCTACTATGACAACAAGCTCGTCCGAAACGACGACAACCTAGAAAGCCTACGAGAAGAAGCCGTCACCGTTAACCGCGAATACGCAAA
>DATCYU010000057.1:0-2309 GCA_036526295.1 Saccharimonadales bacterium (SeqCode)
GAGGCGTTACAACAATTGGCTGTAAAATGCCGTGTTCAGTAATTGAAGCCGCCAGCTCGGCAAGGGCGATATCATCAAAGGCACGGCGTGGCTGGTCGGGGTCGGGGAAAATCTCGCCAAGTTTAATGTGCCGTAGTTCACTTACTTTGTCGTCTTGTGCGGCCGTGGGGTCAAACGATTCATCCAGCAACTCTGTTGGAATAAGTGAATCAAACCCGCGACCTAAGCCTTTTTTTGCACTCATACTGCCCTTTTCCTCATTAACTTACCCGTTGCATTAGTTCTTTTGTTACTGCCTTATAGGCACGTGCACCCTTAGAAAACCGATCGTATGCCCCAATTGGTAAGCCATGGCTCGGCGCTTCGGCAAGGCGAATATTACGTGGAATAGTGGTTTTAAATACCTTACCAGGAAAGTGTTTTTTGATCTCTTCATGAACCTGGCCAGAAAGCGTTGTGCGGCCGTCTACCATGGTAGGCAACACACCAATTAAATCAAGAGTGGGGTTCATGCTTTTTCGTACCAGTTTCATGGTTTCAAGCAGCTGGCCGAGGCCCTCAAGGGCATAGAATTCTGCCTGCACAGGCAGTAATACATATTGTGCAGCGATAAGGCCATTAACCGTTAGCAAGCTGAGGCTTGGGGGACTATCAATAATAATAAAATCGTAGTTTTGCGGCAAGGTGCTGATTGCATTTTTAAGGCGGCTAAACCGGCGATTCGCCTGCGCCAACTCAACCTCGGTATTTGCAAGGTGAGGCGTTGCAGGGGCAATAAACAGATCTTTATGGTCTGTCGGAAGAATGACATCCACCAGCGGTTTGGTCTCTAAAATTACCTCACTCATGGTTGCCTCAAGTGCTTGCTTGTCAATGCCAAGACCACTCGATGCATTACCTTGTGGATCAAAATCAATCAGCAACGTTTTTTTGCCATTTTTTGCTAAATAATACGCAATATTGACCGCGCTGGTCGTCTTGCCTACACCACCTTTTTGATTCGTAACCGAAATGACTGATGCCACTGTTTATTCTTCCCTCTTCTTCGCCCTATTGTAGCACGGCCCTCCCTAAAACCGCTACCATTTTCGACACGCCCCGGCCACAAATTAAAAGATCCGTCAGCTTATGACGGATCTTCTTCGGCCAGTATGCCACCACTTTGGTGTTGCCAGAGTTTATAGTATCTGCCCCGTTTTTCAAGCAGTTGTCGGTGAGTACCTTGTTCAATAAGTTTGCCGCCATCCATCACCACAATTCGATCCATATGGCGAAGCGTCGAAAGTCGGTGGGCAATCGCAATAACTGTTCGATCATGCCACAGATCTTCCAGCGCCTCTTGAACTAATACCTCCGACTCACTGTCGAGTGCACTGGTAGCCTCATCGAGAATAAGCAGTGGCTTGTCATCCAAAAATGCCCGAGCAATGGCTACGCGTTGACGCTGCCCCATTGAAAGTTTAATGCCGCGTTCACCCACCAGCGCATCGTAACCACCCGCTGTTTCGGTAATAAACTCGTGGGCATGCGCGCGCTTTGCCGCTAGTTCAATCGCTTCTTGCGTTACCGGCGTATCAGCCCCATAGGCAATATTTTCGCGAATAGAACGGTGAAATAGTGGCGTGTCTTGCGGTACATAGGCAATTAAATCAACAAGTCGTCGGTTGTCAATCGCGTTACCGTCCAGCACAACCATATCTCTTGGCAGTTCATAGTAGCCAAGTAACAGCTTAATGAGGGTTGTTTTACCGCTACCACTAGCGCCCACCACACCTATTTTCTCGTTCTTTTTGATCGTCAAATCGATACCATCAAGCACCTTGCGATCGGTTTTGTCGGGATAAGCAAAAGTAAGGTCACGTAGCCCGAGCGACCGCTCAAACGATAGCGGCTGGTGCTCAATAAGTTTGTGCTGCCCAGCCAACCACTGCGTCACCACGTTGTCGTCACCAAACAGGTACTGGTACGACTCCTCGATCCGGCCCAGCTTAATCGTAAACTGTGATACATTCCAAATAACCATCCATATGTAATCTGAAAAAATCAGCAACGTTGATATGAAGGTTGTTATTTGTGCCAGGCTTATTTGGCCATGCAAAAACAGATAGACGTTCAGCAAAATTGTCGCTGGCCAAATCACCCACCGCACAAGAATGCTCAGCGTGCCCCAAAAGATAATCGACCAGAAAAAGGCGCGGTTAGCGGCACGAACAACATCTTTGCGTTTCGTAACAATCGCTTCAAACTCGACGCGTTCGCGCTGAAACGCCTTCACGCTTACAAAGTTACTGATGACATCTATTGCGTGA
>DATCYU010000058.1:0-10011 GCA_036526295.1 Saccharimonadales bacterium (SeqCode)
TGCCGCCAAAATGGTGCCGTGATCAGTTACCAGATTATGCTTTACGTTAGTCAGAAAATCTTCAATCGAAATTAATGCTACTTCAATAAATTCAGATGGCCCCAATTCCTGATCGCCTACTCGTACGCAACCAGTTGCTAAAAATGCATGTACGGTGGCGTTATTATAGCGATCTTTGTAATAAGCGCCAAGATATTTCATTTGCTTTGGCTCGTACCCCGTTTCTTCTCGGAGTTCACGCCGCGCGCATGTCTCGATTTCCTCACCCTTATCAACAAATCCCCCGGGCAAATCTTCCATTATTTTTTCGGGTCCTGGCGCATACTCACGAGCGACAACTACCTTGTGGTCGCTCGTGAGGGCAAATATGCTAACAAATTCTTGGTCTTCAGGGTAAAACAAATCGTACTCAGTTGTTGTACCATCGGGGAGTTCAAATGTTTTTGAAACAATCGCACGCCATCCAACCTTAGTAACCTTCGTAGGCTCAATTCGCTTCCAATCTTTCATGCTAGTTGGCCCCCATATTCCCAGTAGACCGAAAGCGAATACATATTATTTAAGCTTCTCACGGATAAGCTTTTGCGCAAGAGCCGGATTAGCTTTGCCCTGCGATTTTTTCATGATTTGGCCTACTAGGTAACCGATCGCTTTGTCTTTCCCCTCCTTTATGTCGGTAATTGACTGCGCGCTTGCAGGGTCTTCGAGTACTTCGTCAACAATAGCCGCAATTGCGCCTTCGTCACTCACCTGCAGCAGATTCTTTTCTTCTGCAATAGCACGGGCGGTTTTTTCGGTTGAGAGAAGTTCCAGAAACACCTCTTTAGCGGCCGTTGAGCTCAACTCATTGGCCTCTACCATATGGGCAAGCTCAATAAAGCCGTCGGGCGAGAGCTCGTCGCTCACCACAATGGCCTGCTCGTCGTCGTTATGGGCTCCGAGCGCGCTTGAAAACCAGTGCGCAACCCGCTTAGCAACATCGTTACCCGCTTTGTCTTGAATGTCGGTCACAAGCTGCGCATAGCTTTGGGTCGCAAGCAGTGAATCAATAACCGAGCGGTCGAGTTCTAATGTTAACCAACGCTCACGATATTCGGGCGGAAGCATAGGAACGGTCGCTTGAATTTCGGCAATTTCGGCATCGGTCAAAATAACCGGTGGAATATCAGCATCGGGCATATAGCGGTAGTCTTGAGCATCTTCTTTTGAGCGCTGCGAGTTGGTACGCTGCTTGTCGTCGTCCCAACCACGCGTTTCCTGCACAACCGCTTCACCCTTTTCGAGGAGTTCTACTTGGCGACGGAACTCATACTCGGCTGCTTTTTCGACACTTCTAAAGGAGTTAAGGTTTTTAACCTCGGCACGCTTGCCCAGTTCGGTTGCGCCCTTTGGTGCTACCGAGATATTTACATCAAACCGCATATTGCCATGGTAGAGATCGCCAAATGTCACCCCGGCATATGTCATAAGGCGGTGTAGTTCAGCTGCATAGGCTTTTGCTTCCTGGGCCGAATGCATGTCAGGTTCGGACACAATCTCAATTACCGGCGTACCAGCGCGGTTAAGGTCGACTAGGCTGTAGTCGCTAAAGTGTGTCAGCTTACCGGCATCTTCTTCCATGTGAGCATGGTGAATGCGCACCGTAACTGTATTGCCATCATCAAGCGGCGCCTCAATATGACCCGCCAAAATAATTGGCTGGTACATTTGGGTTGTCTGGTAGCCTTTTGGAAGATCGGGGTAAAAATAATGCTTGCGATCGAACCGACTGACATTTGCGATCTTCGCGTTCAGCGCCTTACCCGCTTTAATAGCAAGATCGACGGCTTTACGGTTCAAAATCGGGAGCATGCCCGGCAACCCAAAATCAATTGGGCTAACAACGCTGTTTGGTGATTTATCACGCGCATCATTATCGGCGCCACTAAACAATTTTGTATCGGTAGCGAGCTGCACATGGCATTCAATACCAATGGTCATCTCGTATTTGTTTAAAATATCTTCACTTACCATCTTAAATAGCTCCTACGTCTTTGAGTGCCTGTTTAAAGGCACTCAGCGCCCGACGCGCATCGTCATAACTTACCATAACATCTGTTTCATGGGCAATTTGGTTACGCAATTTGTGCGCGCTCCACACCGCGTTTGCATTACTCCAGGTGTCTTTTATAGTTTTCATGCGCTCACCCATTGTTTCGCCCTTTACACCCTTGTCGCGGAGTGCTTGATCAAGAAGCTTATCGGCCTCCAAAATAATCATAGAAAGTGCCGAGGTGTTATTACGATCAAGCTGCTTTTCAATCGCTAGCCATTTCATGCGGTATTTTTCAACATCAAGCGGTGCGGGACCTTTTTTCGTTAAAACCAATACAACGATTAAAAGAATGGCGACAATCAACACACCTATTAAGAAGGCAAAAACGGTCGTTCCGTCCATTAGTTTGCCTCCATTGAGCGAGCGAGTGCCAGCAGTGCCGCGTCACTCTTTCGTTGGCCCATGAGCTGCACGCCTACTGGCAACCCAGTGCTTGTTTTGCCAGCCGGAACGTTAATCGCCGGAATACCCGCAAGACTCGGCGCTACCGTCATAATGTCGGCCAGATACATTTTTACAGGGTCGGCTGTGTTTTCGCCCAAACCAAAAGCTGGCGTTGGCGCCGTTGGGCCAACGAGCGCGTCATATGTTTCAAATAGTTTGTCGTACTCTTTTACTAAAAGAGTACGAGCTTTTTGCGCCTGCAAGTAGTACGCATCAAAGAAACCACTGGAAAGTACGTAACTACCAATCATAATACGGCGCTTGTTTTCGGTCACAAAACCTTCGTTACGCGTTTGGCCATATAGCTCTGCTAGTGTTTTAGCGTTCCCGGCGCGGTGACCGTAGCGCACACCATCATAGCGTGCCAAGTTACTGCTTATCTCTGCTGGAACAATAATATAATACATAGGAAGCGCATATTTGATCATAGGAAGGCTGACTTCTTCAACCTCGTGACCTGCCGCTTTTAACCGTTCAATGTATTCGGTAACGCGGGCACGTACCTCTGCATCAACATCGTCGCTCATGTATTCTTTTAATACACCAATTTTCTGATGAGGCTTGGCATCTTGTACTTTAAAGAAATCGGGCAAAGTTGTCATGTCGCGTGCATCGCGACCGCTCATAACGCTCATAACAAGTTCGGCATCGGCTGCTTCGTTCGTGAAACACCCGATTGTATCGGTGCTACTTGCCATAGCAACAACGCCATAACGACTCACTGTGCCATAGGTTGGCTTTACGCCAACAACACCATTAAAGCTAGCCGGTTCACGAATCGAGCCACCGGTGTCGGTACCAAGCGCAAAAGGCACAACCTCAAGTGCTGTTGCTACGGCCGAACCGCCACTACTACCACCAGCGACCTTTGTTTGGTCGTAGGCGTTTTTGGTTGGGCCAAAGGCCGAGTTTTCGGTGCTTCCACCGTGTGCAAATGCATCGAGGTTGGTTTTACCAATACAAATTGCCCCCGCAGCCTCAAGTTTTTCAATTGCCGTTGCCTGCAGTGGTGCCTCAAACTTTTCAAGCATTTTACTGGCAGCCGTTGTTGGTGCCCCAAATGCCAAAAAGTTGTCTTTTGCAACAAACGGAACACCCGCAAGCGGGCCTAGTTCTTCACCCTTTTGGATACGGGCATCTACATCGTCGGCACGCTCTAGGGCACGCTCTTGGGTTAAACTCAAGAATACATGGTATGATTCGTGCTCGGCGGCTTTACGGAACACTTCTTCAACATATTGGCGGGCTGTTTTTTTGCCGCTCGTGATATCAGTAACAATAGATGTAATTCGACTCATTATAATACTTTAGGAACTTTTACCTGGTTGTTAGATGCTTGAGGGGAAAGAGCAAGCAGTTGCTCGCGCGTAACGTGGTCTTCAATAACTTGGTCTTCTCGCCATACGTTTTCAAGATCGGTCACTTGGTAAGTTGGCTCAACCCCACTCGTGTCTAGCTCGCCCAATTGCTCGACATACTGAAGAATATTGCTGATGTCTGTCTGCAAACCACCGATTTCATCTTCGGATAGATGCAGGCTACTTAGCTGTGCAAGATGTTGCACATCGTCACGAGATACTTGTGTCATAAGACTATTATACTCGATATCTTTTTAAAATACACTTCACCTGCGCATAAAAACGCCCTGTTAAAAACAGAGCGTTTAAATGTATGCGTGCCTCGCTTTATTCCCAGCGGAATACCTTAAAGGCAATGAAGTATATTATGACGATCCAAATACCAATCAACCCAAACTGTGGCAAAATATCGACAAAGTGCTTGCCCTCAGTGGCAATCAGGCGAATGCCGTCAATAATTGGCGTGAGCGGCAAAAGCCCCGAAACATTCTGAAGCCATTCGGGCATAATGAACCTCGGAAAGAATGTACCCGAAAGGAACATCATTGGAAACACTACAATGTTGGCGAGTGGTGCTACTTGGCGTTCGTTTTTAGCCCAACCACCAAGCGCCAAGCCAATTCCGAGCATGGTAATAATACCAATGACCAAAAATACGGCCAGTTCAAGGTAATTACCCACCACCTGAAGGTGGAACACCATAATTGCCACTACAAACATAACTGCAAGGCTAATCAGGCCAATAATAGCCTGGCCCACCATGGTCGAAAGGAAATACTGCCATACACGAAGTGGCGTGGTGCTAAGCCGGCGCAAAATTCCCATCTTTTTAAGTTCTGGGAACACGTTTACCGGCCCAAAAATACCCATACCAATCAGTGAGAACCCTAGCAGACCAGCAAAGGTGTAGTCAAATGCCGTTAAGCTTTTTTCGTTGAGCTGTTCGCTTTTAACACTAAACGGCGCTGCGATATTTACAAACTGTGCGTTCATTTGCTTAAACTGTGCGTCAAGAATACTCCCGAGTGCTTGCCCTGATTGAGCATTATTTTGGGTATACACCACCTCGGCCTGACCGCTTGGCGTTTTTTGCCCCGGTTTTACTTCACCAAAGTCTTTTGGCAAAATAATGGCAGCGTCTAGCTCCGAGCGGTTCATTTTTTCTTTGGCTTGGTCAAGCGTGGTTACTTCGGTATTTACCTTCAGCACCTTGCTATCAGTTGCTTGCTTAGCAAAATCCTTGGCAAACGATGTGTTTGATTCATTAATAAGTGCAACCTTAAACGAAACGTCTTTGTTGCCGCTGTTTAAGCTACCAAACACAAATAAGAAAATCAGCGGAAAGATAACCCCGAAGAACACCGCAAGCCGATCACGAAAGAAACGTCGTGTGTTAATGCGTACAAATGTTCGCACGGTGTAGAGCGAACGGCTCATACCTTGTTTACTATTGGCCATCACGTAACTCCTTGCCTGTTAGGTCGATAAAGACATCTTCAAGGTTTGCTTGTTCAACCTGCTGTTTTTTAGTAAAGCCCCGGGCCAGTAACTGCTTAATAAGATTCTTTGGCGTGTCGGTTGCCACGATCTTGCCATTGTCCATCACCGCAATGCGGTCGCAAAGTACTTCGGCTTCATCCATGTAGTGGGTCGTAAGAATGACGCTAATTCCTTTGTCGCGCACTTTTTCAATGAGGTCCCAAAGGTGGCGACGCGCCTGAGGGTCGAGCCCCGTTGTTGGTTCGTCTAAAAAGAATACTTTTGGCCCATGCACCAGTGCCGTAGTAATACTCAGGCGTTGCTTTTGACCGCCCGAAAGGTCTTCGACGTAGTTATGCGCTTTTTCTTCAAGGTCAACATCGCGCAAAAATTCCATGGCGTCAACGTTTTCGCCGTATGCAGCCGCAAATAGCTCGATAACCTCAGTTAGCTTGGTTTTGTCTTGAAACGCCGGTGACTGCGGCTGCACACCAATTAGGTATTTGATAGCCTGCGGGTCGTCGGCTACGTTTACACCGTCAATCTCAACCGTACCGCCGTCGATTGGCCTGAGCGTTTCCATCATTTCAAGTGTTGTTGTTTTACCTGCGCCGTTTGGCCCTAGAATGCCAAAGATCTCGCCTTTTTTAACCTCAAAACTCACGCCATCGACCGCCTGCTTGTCGCCATATCGTTTTTTGAGGTCTTTTACTACTACCATTGCTTTCATAACTATTTATTTTACATGATAAGATATTTTAACGCCACCAAAAAGCGGCCCACTTAGGAGCCGCTTTTTGATTAGGTACAAAATTTAACGCTGTTCCACAAAGGTGTGGGCATGTCCACGTGCACCACCACGGCCAGTACGACCAATACGGTGAACATAGTCATCGTACGTTTGTGGTGTATCAAAGTTGATCACGTGGGTGACGTTTGGAATGTCCAAACCACGGGCAGCAACATCGGTTGCTACCATCACACGAACGCGTTCGTCTTTAAATTGCTTTAAAGCGCGTTGGCGCTGCGATTGATTCTTGTTACCGTGAATCGCAACCGAAGGAATACCTGAATTATCAAGGTGGTCACTCAGACGTTGCACGCCAAACTTCGTTTCACCAAATACCAAAACCTTGTCGTAGCCGTCTTGGCCCAAAAGATCAACCAAACGCTCGATCTTTTCGGCTTTGTCGCGGTATTCAACAACGTCTTGCTCAACATGTTCTGAGGTTTCGGCGGTTCGTACTGATATAGTTACAGGGTTATTCAAAAAATCACGCGTCAAAGCGGTAATCTCGGGTGTAATGGTTGCACTAAAGAATAGTGTTTGGCGATCGCGTGGCGTTGCATCAACAATACGGCGAATATCAGGCAAAAAGCCCATATCAAGCATGCGGTCAGCTTCGTCTAGCACAAGCGTAGTCATAGAGTTTAAGTGCAAAACACGGCGCTCAAGCAAATCTTTGAGGCGGCCCGGCGTACCAATAACGACATGCGGGCGACGTTTAAGATCGCGAATTTGGCGGTCAATATTAACACCACCAACAATGAGGGTCGAGTAGAGGTTCATACCGCGTGAAAAATCACGGAACTGTTCGTCAATTTGCTGAGCAAGTTCACGGGTTGGCGCAATAATAAGCACCGCCGGGCGCACGGCAATGCCGCGGAGGCGTTCAATAATTGGCAGCAAGAACGCAGCCGTTTTACCAGTTCCGGTGTTGGCAAGGCCAATAACATCACTACCCTCAAGAATATGAGGAATTGCTTGGTCTTGAATAGCACTTGGCAATTCGTAACCTTTTTTTGCAATGTTGTAGTGAAGTTCGGCACCAAACGGAAAGTCCTTAAACGCATGCGTTGGCTCATAAGCAACTTCTTCAGCCTTTTCAACGGCTTTGTTAATAAACTTTGATGGATCGATGTATTTTTTAACGGGACCGCGGCTTTTACCACCACGACGACCACCATTAAAGCCACCGCCAGTGCGGGGCATACCTTGGTTAGGGCGGCCACTGCGCCGCTTATTTTGATAAGCCATAAATAATAAACCTTTCGTTATTCGTAATATTTGGCTATATGCAGTCAAAAAGGCTTAGGCCTTAGAAGAACAACGAGAGGATATTTCGGTGGTGGCGCCAGCTACGGTGTAGCGATTAATCGGTGCGCTCATCTTTGAAAGAGGCTCGACATTCATCGAATGCAATGGATTTATTGTAGCACAAAGTGTAAAAAATGTCCATACCTTGCCCTATTGAATGGTTATTTTACAGGTAAGTGAACGGTGGTCAGAACCGTGATCTTTACCTATTATTACCTTTGAGGCTCGTACGCCTTTACGCACCAAAATATGGTCAATTTGCGCCAATCGAATACTCGGCATCCAGGCCATACCACGCATTTTTGGCGTCGTGGTGGCGCGGTGATGCGGATCGGCATCGTGCATGCCGGCCGCTCGTAGCCTTACCATCACCTTGCCCGTTGCCATGCGAGAAAACCGGCTAAGAACATCGCGCAACGTGCGAGAAGGCATTGTTGTGGTTACCCACCTCATAAATCGGCCCGTTAAAACCCGCCGCCAACCTTCATGCCACATAGCGTTAAAATCGCCGAGCATAATAATTGGTGAATCGCTTGTTTTGATATATTCGATAATTTCGCTCACCTGCGTAAGTCGCCGTTCTTCGGTAAGATCATCAAGATGGGTCGCAATAATCACCACTTCTTTTTTGGTTTCGGGGTCTTGGAGCGTAATGAGCGGCAGATCACGTATATCTCCCCATCGCTGGGTTTTTGCTTTAACAAGTGGCAATCGGTATAGTACTCGTATAAAATGATGGCCCCATCTTTTTATAACCTCATCATGAAGCGTGTCGTGATACTGCGTATCGTACCACGAATAGCCCATAGCCTTCAGCTGATCGTCTACACCGTTCGCAGGCGCATTGAGGTACACTTCAGGCAATACTACTACGTCGGCATTGAGCCGTTTGATCTCGGCAAGAATTGTTTCGGGCGTTCCGCGATTTTTGCCGCCATCATAATAGCACAGTCGGCCTTCTATGTTCCACGTAGCAATCGTAAATGCCATGGTTACATCTTTGCTTTAATGTCAGCTATAAGATCACGTAGTTCGGCCGCCCGCTCAAATTCAAGGTT
This sequence comes from Saccharimonadales bacterium (SeqCode), assembly GCA_036526295.1. GTDB lineage: Bacteria > Patescibacteriota > Saccharimonadia > Saccharimonadales > Saccharimonadaceae > CAMLKC01. Next base: position 8,533 of record DATCYU010000058.1, read on the forward strand.
CGCACTGGCGAGTTCCATTTGTGAGGTAAGGTCTTTAACGAGCGTGCCGTATTCATCCTTTGGAATTTTATTAAGATTGAGCTTGGGCTTTTTATCGTCTTCTTTCATTGGAATAATCGCGCGCAAGCCTTCGTCGATCTCTTTTGCTACACTAGTTGGAGTAATGCCGTGTTCGGTATTGTAGGTCTCCTGAATATCGCGGCGGCGGTTGGTTTCGTCGATTGCGGCCTGCATAGAACGCGTAATGGTATCGGCATACATAAGAACCGTACCATTTTCGTGGCGAGCAGCGCGGCCAATTGTTTGAATTAAGGCGCTTTCACTGCGCAAAAAGCCTTCTTTGTCGGCATCCATAATCGCCACCATGCTCACCTCAGGAAGATCGAGGCCCTCGCGAAGCAGGTTAATACCAACGAGTACATCATACGTACCAAGCCGAAGGTCACGAAGGATATCACCGCGCTCTAGCGTATCGACATCACTGTGAATATAGGCAGTTTTTATGCCAATTTCTTGCAGATAGGCTGAAAGGTCTTCGGCCATGCGCTTAGTAAGCGTGGTTACTAAAACACGTTGATTACTATTAATACGTTCACGAATTTCAGCAATAAGGTCGTCTACTTGGCCTTCGGTTTTGCGAATTTCTAGCTTTGGATCAAGCAGGCCGGTTGGGCGAATGATTTGTTCGGCTGGCTTTGGACTATGGCTTAATTCGTATTCACCCGGTGTGGCCGAAACATAAATTGCTTTATTAATATGCCGGTCAAATTCGGCAAAGGTTAGGGGGCGGTTATCGAGTGCGCTTGGCAAACGAAAACCATACTCAACCAAAACTTCTTTTCGAGCACGGTCGCCATTATACATGCCGCGAACCTGTGGCAGCGTTTGGTGGCTTTCATCAACCAACAGCAAGAAATCGTCTGGGAAATAGTCAAGAAGCGTTGCCGGCTGTTCGCCCGGCTCACGGTTGGTGAGATACCGCGAGTAATTTTCAATGCCTTTTACAAACCCTGTTTCTTCAAGCATTTCAATATCATATTTGGTTCGCTGCGCGAGGCGCTGAGCTTCAAGCAATTTATCGTGTTTTTCAAACCAATCCATGCGCTCTTCAAACTCTTTTTTAATACCCTCAATAGCGTGCGCGAGTTTTTCTTTTGGTGTCACATAGTGGCTGCTTGGAAAGATGGTAATAGAGCCTGGTTCGCCTAAGATTTCACCTGTTAGCGGGTCGATTTTAGTAATGCGATCAACTTCATCACCAAAAAACTCAACCCGATACGCAATATCTTGACCAGCCGGAAAAACATCAACCACATCACCCTTTACCCGAAAGGTGCCTCGATGGAAATCAATATCATTTCGCTGGTATTGAATGTCGGTAAGGAGGCGTACGAATTTATCTTGCTGGCGACGTTCGCCTTTTGTTACCTTGATAGACATTTCAGCGTAATCGTCGGGCGAGCCAATGCCGTAAATACA
>DATCYU010000059.1:0-15986 GCA_036526295.1 Saccharimonadales bacterium (SeqCode)
AGGTGTGCAAGGTATTTCAGAGCTTATTACCGAGCACGGTCTTATTAACCTCGACTTCGCTGACGTAAAAGCAATTATGAGCAATGCCGGTAGTGCGCTCATGGGTATTGGCCGTGCGAGTGGCGATGACCGCGCGGCGCAGGCTGCTCAGCAAGCTATTGAATCACCGCTTATTGAAGTATCGATTGATGGCGCAAAGGGTGTTCTGTTTAATGTAACTGGTGGTTACGACATGAGCATGAGTGAGATTCAAGAAGCTGCTGAAATTATCACCAGTGCCGTTTCGCCAGATGCAAACATTATTTTTGGTGCAACACTCAAGCCAGAACTTGAAGATGAGCTCATTATTACGGTTATTGCAACAGGCTTTGATAGTGCCTATTTCCACGAACAGGCTGCTCAGCTAGAAGTGCCAGGTGCGGCACCTGTAGGCAAGACAACAAGTGAGCCCGAGGTAAGTGCCGAGGAAGCAGCAAGCGACATTGACATGGATCTCGACCATTCGGAAGCTGCGGCCGCATTTGCTGAAGAGCCAACTCACGACATATGGAGCAACCCACCAGAAGATGATAGTGAGTCAGATACGCCTGCGTTCCTTCGTCGTCGCAAAAAGAACAAAAATACGGACGAATTATAACGGAAAAGGAGCCGAGGTAGGTGAGCACAAAAATTAAAATCGGCGATAGTCGCGTTATTGAATCACGTGAGGCAGCAGACGGCATGACGATTCGCCGACGCCGTGAATCGCTTGATGGAAAAGTGCGCTTTACAACATATGAACGAATCGAGCGGCCCAATATGGCGGTTGTTAAAAAAGACGGCTCGCACGAGCTCTTTGATCGCGACAAGCTTGCTACCGCCGTTAAACGTTCGGTTGGTAAGTTCTTCACCTCAGAGCTTGAAATAGAGGAAATGATCAACAATGTTGAAGATAAACTCTACGGCCTTGGTGAACCAGAGGTGACTTCACGGCAGATTGGCGACATGGTGCTCGACGAACTGGCTGACCGCAACGAAGTTGCCTATGTACGGTTTGCGAGTGTCTATCATGAATTCAAAACGCTCGACGAATTTGAAGAGATACTAAAGCAGCGACGTAAGGCATAAACAGTCATGCGAACGGTTGTAGTTTACGAAGACAACACCGAATACGCCCGCGAAGTGAGCGACTATTTACGCGATTTTACCCGGCAAACAGGACACACGCTCGAAACTCTCGACCCCACAACAAAAGAAGGCGCTGATTTTTGCCGAGCTTATGACATTGTTGAATATCCAACGGTCGTAGCCTTGACCGACGACGGTGTTATGCAAAACTTATGGCGCGGCCTGCCATTACCAACAATTAGCGAGGTAAGTTACTATGTATAAACGATTATTTCAGCACGCCAAAGAGCGCTCAGACGTGTGGATCTTTTCGACCATGCTTATATCGGCATGCTTAAGCCTTTTGGCGGCGTTTGTATTGTCGGTAGATGCTATGCAGGTTGCCAAAAACCCTCATGCTGAGCTTAGCTGTAGCATCAATGCGGTTATTAACTGCGGTACCGTTATGCAACACCCCAGTTCAGAGCTATTCGGCTTTCCAAATAGCTTTTTTGGGTTAATTGCTGAACCAATTGTCATTACCGTGGCAATTGCCGGGCTAGCTGGCGTACGGTTTCCACGTGCCTTTATGGCGGCTGCGCAGGTGGGCTATACGGCGGGGGTTATTTTTGCCTACTATTTGTTCTATGTGAGTTTCGACATTATTGGCGCACTCTGCCCATGGTGCCTTTTGGTGACACTCTCGACGACACTCGTTTTTATGTCGCTTCTTCATTACAATATTCGCGAAGAAAACCTCTACCTTACCGAAAAACACTCCGCAGCTCTTAAAAAATGGATTGCAAGTGGCTACGATAGGATGCTGGTGGCGATTGTTCTTGCAACGCTTATATTTATGATATTATTCAAATATCATCAAGGACTATTCGGCTAATAGTGCCGTGTATAAAAAATAGGGGGGCAGCATGGTAAAAAAGACAAAACAAACGGCAAATGAAGCAGTTTGGTATTCGTTGGCGCTTGCACGTATTCTATTAGGGTTAGTATTTTTGTGGGCGTTTTTCGACAAGCTTTTTGGCCTCGGGTATGCCACAAAAGCTGCTAAGGCATGGGTACAGGGCGGTTCGCCAACAAATGGCTTTCTAAAGAGTGTCAGTGGCCCATTTGCCGACATGTTTCACCCGCTTGCGGGGCAAGGATGGGTTGATTGGTTGTTTATGTTTGGGGTTCTTGCACTTGGCGTAGCCCTACTACTAGGAGTGGCCATACGTCTTAGCGCTGTATTTGGCGGTGTACTATTGTTTTTAATGTGGATGGCGAGCCTACCGATTGCAAACAATCCACTCGTCGATGAGCATTTTGTATACATTACGGTACTAATGGCTATTGGCTTTGGTTTGTACCAGCAAAAGATCAGCCTTGCCGCATGGTGGCAGAAGCTGCCATTCGTTAAAGCTAATCCATGGCTTTGGTAGCGAGTGGAACGACGCGCAAACCTTGGGCCAACACCCGAACAGCCCCGTATCGACAAAGGGGCTGTTCTTGATAAGCTACTTGAGACAGCAGAAGAACTTGGTGTTGACGTTGCTGAAAAAGATATTGAATGGCTGCGCGACAAAGTATTGGCGAGCGATGCTGACAATGAATTTTTAGATTGGCTCATATCAATCTCATGGCAAAGTGGGGTCGACCATGAGGAACTTTTTGAACGTTTAGGGATTCCGCTTGAACTTGGCAACGATTCAGAGTAAAATACACATCAGAAACACTTCACTTTTATAGTGAATAAGCGGCTATCACCCGCGAACGTTCCGGGAGGAACGGCCCAAGCGGCCTAGTAAAGCCTGGCGTCCCCACGACGTGACCGTGAAAATAAGCGCTAAAAAGAGTCCTTTTTAGAAGCTGGATGGTACCGTCCGCACCCCTGCGGATTCCAGCATCTAAAGGGACTTTATTGTTTTAAAAAGGGAGACGATATGAAATTCAAATCCGGAACTCGCCGCCGAGCAGTTGAATACGAGAAAGACCTCGTTGTTCAGTGGAAAAAGAACAAAACGTTTGAAAAATCGGTCGAGCAGCGCCCGGTAGATAATTCATATGTGTTTTATGACGGCCCGCCGTTTATTACGGGTGTGCCGCACCACGGCACTCTACTAAGTTCAATCGTAAAAGATGCCGTACCCCGTTATTGGACCATGAAAGGCAAGCGCGTTGAGCGTGTGTGGGGTTGGGACTGTCATGGTCTTCCGGCCGAGGTATTTACCGAGAAAAAACTGGGCATTAAAGATCGCCGCGATATTGGCACCAAAATCAGCCTCGAAGAATACATTCGCACCTGCCGCGACAACATGGTGCAAACTGGTAATTTATGGGAAGACACCATTGATCGCATTGGCCGCTGGGTAAACTTTAAGGGCGCCTACAAAACCATGGACAAAGAATACATGGAAAGTATTTGGTGGGCCTTTAAAACTCTTTACGAAAAAGAGAAAATCTACGAAGGCGAAAAGGTACTCATGTACTGTACGCGCGATGCTACGCCGCTTTCAAAAGCCGAGGTTACCATGGATGCTGGCGCCTACCAGGATGTTACCGACCCAAGCGTGTTTGTGAAATTCAAGCTAAAGGGCGAAAAAAATCTCTATCTCTTGGCCTGGACAACCACTCCATGGACGCTGCCTGCCAACACGGCCGTAGCGGTTAATAAAGATTTTACCTACGTAGAGGTTGAAGTAGCTGGCGAGCATCTTATCGTTGCTAAGGATTTGGTAGAAAAAGTATTCACTGACGAAAAACACCAGCCACTTGAATACAAAGTCGTACGCGAGCTAAAAGGTAAAGAGCTTGTAGGTAAAGAATACGAACCACTCCTTGGTGTTGATCGTGGCGAAAACGCTCATAAGGTATGGGCGGCCGATTATGTCAGCAACGAAGACGGTTCGGGCCTTGTGCACCTTGCACCTGCTTACGGTGAAGAAGATTTTGTTTTAGCTCAGGAAAAAAAGATTCCTGTGGTGCATGTTATTGACGAAAACGGCCTCTATACAGAGGGCGACTGGAAAGGTGAAAACGTTTGGGAGGCCAATAAGCCAATCGCTAAAGAGCTTCACGAGCGTGGCGTGGTCTGGAAGATCGACTACATTCGCCACAGCTATCCGCACTGTCATCGCTGTGGCACGCGCCTTATGTACCGCGCGCACCCCAGCTGGTTCTTCAATATTGATGGTCAGCGCGAACAAATGCTCGTTGAAAATACCGAAAGCATCACGTGGTTCCCAGAGCACATCAAGCACGGGCGTTTTGAAAAAAATATCGAGCAAGCGCCCGATTGGAACCTCTCGCGTGATCGTTTTTGGGCGACCGCCATGCCGGTTTGGGAAGGTGTTGATAAAGACGGCAAGAAACGTCGTATCGTAGTGGGTAGCTACGCCGAGCTCAAAGAGCTTAGTGGCGTTGAGCTTGAAGATTACCACCGCCCATGGGTTGATGACGTCGAATTCGATAAAGATGGTGTTCACTACAAACGCATTGAAAAAGTACTCGACGGTTGGTTTGAAAGCGGCAGCATGCCCTTTGCGCAGTTCCACTATCCATTCGAAAACCGCGAAAAATTCGAGGCTAACTTTCCAGGTGACTTTATCGCCGAATATGTTGGCCAGGTACGTGCGTGGTTCTATTACATGCATGCCGTTAACGTGGGCCTGTTTGGCAAAAGCGCCTTTAAAAATGTGATTGTCACTGGTACGCTTGCTGGTAACGACGGCCGCAAAATGAGCAAAAGTTATGGCAACTACACCGATCCAAACGTATTGATGGACGAATACAGCGCCGATAGCTTGCGTCTACTACTCTTAGGTTCACCAGTACTAAACGCCGAAGATTTCAGCTTACAAGACAAAGACGTTGCCGATACGGCGCGTAAACTCAGCATGATCTGGAACATGTACGATTTCTTCACCATGTACGCCGATGCAGACGGCTGGGAGTTCGACCCGGCCAAGCCATTTACGCTTAATCCCTCTGATCTTACAAACCCAATGGACAAATGGATCGTCTCGCGGCTGCACCAGCTGAACCAGCACCTTACAACACATATGGATGCCTATAATTTGCCCGTCGCCATCTCCGAGATCCTGCCATTTATTGAAGATGCAAGTAACTGGTATGTTCGCCGTGGCCGCCGCCGCTACTGGAAGAGTGAAAATGACTCCGACAAAGATGATGCCTACCGAGTACTGCATTATGTTCTGCTAAAACTCTCGGTACTTATGGCGCCGTTCACGCCATTTTTGGCCGAAGAGCTTTATCAAAAGCTTGGCGGTGGCAACGAATCGGTGCACCTACTTGACTGGCCAGCAAACTATTCGGTAGACAAGCTTGTGCTGAGTGAGATGGAAGTCGTACGCGACTACGTAAACCAAGGCCTCAGCATTCGCGCCAAAGAGCGTCTAAAAGTGCGTCAGCCCCTTGCGAGCGTAACGGTACCCACTTTAGGTGAGTTTGTGAATTTCGAGGACATTCTTACTGAAGAGTTGAACGTTAAGGCGGTAAAAAAGGGTAAAGAGCTAGCGCTCGACCTTGAAGTTACGCCCGAATTAAAGCGCGAAGGCATGATGCGCGAAGTTGTTCGCCACGTACAAAATGCTCGTAAGCAAGCAGGCCTTAATGTCGATGATCGGATCGTATTGAGCCTTGTAACGGATGACGGCGAACTCCAGCAGGCAATTCAAGAACACGCCGCAACAATTACTACCGAAACGCTTGCAACGGAGCTTGCTCAGGCGACCTATAGCCACCAAGCCGAGGTGAAGGTAGAAAACGCCAGTCTTAAACTCTCACTCCAAAAGAACAAATAGCTTAAAAACTAAATTTGACTTTTATGCAACAAATCGTTGACACATATTGACAACGGGTGTAAAATGAAAAACAAGTGTCGCGCCCATCGGAGGGCGCAGCACGGCAACAGATCACATCGACGCGGCCCTGAGAAGCCGCAGAGAGGGGACATTCCAATGTCCTCGCAGTCCCGTAACCCCCGTCGTCCGTCCCGTCGCGTCGTCGTGGCCATCAGCGCCGTCCTGGCGTTGGTCGGTCTCGGCTTCCTGGCGACCGGAGGCGGCGTCGTCGGTGCCGACTTCACCTCGAGCACCAAGGTGTCCGTTGCGGCCGGCGCCGGAACGCTCACCCTCGGCTCGAGCGGCAAGGTCCAGTTCGTCAACCTCGTCCCGGGAACGCCCCAGACGTCGTCGGTCGTGTTGACCAACTCGGGGAGCCTCCCCGGGAAGGTCGTCACGATCGGCGCGCCGGTCACGGTGAAGAACTGGGCGTTGCCCAACGCCGCGAACCTGGGGTCTGTCGACTTCTCCCAGGTCGTCGTGACCGTGGCGAACTCCAACCTGCCGGCCGAGACGCCGCTGACCGCGCTGCCGTCCACGATCACCATGAACAGCGGGATCGGAGCGGCGACCGACGCCAACCACCCGGGAACCCTGGTCGTCGCCGTGACGGTGAAGATCAAGGACCTGGACCCGGCGGTCAACAACCCCCTCCAGGGGGCCAGCGTGGCCGGTGAGGTCACCGGGACCGCCAGCACGGGGCACTGACCTGATCTGGGTCGTGTGACACCGTCCCGGACGCCACCTCCACGAGGAGGCGTCCGGGACGCACACCCCAAGTATAGAGAGATGCTTGAGGCTCCAAGAAGTTTTTTGGAACCTGACGCACCTGTCCATAGTCAACCTACCTTCAACCCATATCGTTAGCCCTTTAGGAGGGACCACATGATCGGTCGTGCAGTGACGGCTGGCATTCTTGCCGCTGTCTGCTGGGTGTTCGGGCTCGCCCCCGTTGTGGGTGCTGCCTACACCAGTACAACAACGGTGTCAGTCCGCGTGACCGTGGCACACTCGTTCGGAAAGCCAGTTCCTCGAACCGGCTCGCCAACGAGTACGCCGTCGGCGCCAACCTCGCGGAAGCCGGTTGCGGTGAGGCGGCCAACGCCTATCGTGACCAGCTCTCGTCCGTCCCCGTCGCCGTCCTCCGTGATGGCGACGCCAACCCTCTCGCCGACGACGTCCGCAGTGACGCCGTCGGCGAGTACGTCCACCTCAGGAGTAACTCCATGAGCAAGCCGCTGGTTCGGCTCGTCGCTGCCATCGCACTGACCTTCGGAGTGGCGCTGGGTGGCTGGTACACCTTCAGCCACATCCTTCACTACGAGGTTCGTACGGTCGGCTCCGGTTCCATGGAGCCGCTGTTCGTGCCGGGCAGCCGCATCATCATCAAGATGGGGGAGCAGCCGCCTGTGGGCAGTGTGGTGCTGTTCCGCAACGTTCAGATGGGCGACAACACCACTCACGTCTACCTGGGCACGCGCCCCGACGGCACGATTCGGACGAGGGGTCTCGCCAACCGTGACGAGGACAACTTCGCGCCGACGCCTCGGGGCAGTGACGTTCTCGGTAGAGTGGTCTACCACACCGAGATCTTCACGCTCCGGTACTGGACGAGTCCTCGCGGCCTCACTGCGCTCGTCATCTTCCTGGTGGCCGCCGTGATGTTCGTCGTTGCCCAGCGAATGGATGACGAGGAAGGTGAGGGCGACCCACGCTGCAGCAACGCAGTCTGACACTCGCGTCGAACCCCGCCTGATCAACCCCGCGTCGAGCACTCGCTCCGCCGGCTGGTTGGTCGGCGGGGTGTTTGCTTTTAGAGGGGTAACTATCCCTTGACATCATGTAACCTCTGTAATAAACTGTAAGTAGATGAAATACACCATCAAACAGTTCAACGAGAAGTTCCCTAGCGACGATGCTTGTTTGCAGTACATGTTTGAGCAAGGCTATGGCAATATGCCTGCTTGTCCGAAGTGCGGCGTCGTAGACCCGAAATACTATCGTGTCCGGAGCAAGAAGGTCTACGAGTGCAAAGACTGTGGCAACCAGATAAGCCCACTTGCCGATACAATCTTTCATAAGTCCGAAACATCACTCCGTAGTTGGTTCTACGCCCTATTTCAGTTTTCCGTTAGTAAGAATGGCGTCAGCGCTAAAGAACTTGAACGCACCCTCGGCGTTACCTACAAAACGGCCTGGCGCATGGCAAAGCTTATCCGCTCACTCATGCAACAAAGCGGCAATCCGCTTTCGGGCATCGTCGAGATCGACGAAACGTATATCGGCGGCAAACACAAGCGTAAGGGTATGCTCGACAACAAAACAGCCGTCATTGGCATGGTTGAGAAAAAGAAAAATATCGGCCAAGTAGCCGCCGTTGCTACCAAGCGAGCCGACGCGAGTGTGGCACTACCATTTATCCGAGCAATGGCCAAACAAGGTAGCGAAATACAAACTGATGAGTCAAAAATCTACCATCGTGTCAAACGCGAGTATGCTCATCGCTTTGTGAATCACAGCAAAGAAGAATACTCAAAAGACGGTATTAGCACGAATACTATTGAGGGCTTTTGGTCACAAATGAAGCGCTCTATTGATGGGACGTATCACTGTGTGAGCCCGAAGTATCTTCAGAACTATGTGAACGAGTTTGTTTTTCGTTATAACCTTCGGACTGAGCCGGTGTTTCTGGCCTTGGTTGCGCAGGCTTCGCGGCGAGTGAAATAAGTTCGTCAAAGGTTTCTTTGGCGTTAGGATTGCGTTGATCATCGAGGAGGTTCTTATCGAACTCCTCGACGCTTTTTTGGATTTCTTCGTCATTCTTTGGCATAGCTCTATTGTAGCGCGGAATGATGCGTGCCGATGCATAATATTAAGCTAGGGTTTGAGGGTGGAAGTGGTATATAGCCGGCGCTATGGGCGGTTTATGCAATCGGAATATCAAGTGCGGCGAAGATCCCGGCGAATTTCTCGACATATCCCGCCGCGTTCGGATGAGACGCATCGGCGGCCAGTCCCTGCACGTTCATCGACGCCCAGGTGCCGAGCCGCTCCATCAGGTCGATCAGGGGAATGTCGTTCGAGTCGGCAAGTTGGTAGCAGGCCGCGTTGTAGGCCGACCGGTCGCCGCTCTGGGTCGGATTTCCGATCACCAAGAACACGTCACCGAGAGCGGCATACGCGGTGATCAGGGTCTGCAAGTTAGCCTTGTAGGTGGCGGTAGTGACCGCTCCGGCCAGATCGTTAATCCCGAGGTCGATGAAGGTCACGTTCGGCCCCCAGGACTGCGACATCGGACCCGGGTAATAGAATGTGTTGTTGGTCCAGTGCGCAGTCATGCTTGAGTTCACGCCGAAGTTCGCCACAAGCACACCGCTGGTGGCGCCGCGGACGTCCACCCACGGCAGGTAAAACGCGCTGGTCGACGTGGCAGTGATGACCACGGAGTGAGTGGTGTTGGCCAGGCCGGTGACCGTGACCGTACCGATCGATCCCGCCCCAGACGGGGTGACCGGGACGGCTGCTCCACCGTCGATGGCGTAACTGAACGTGCCGCCATTATTCAGGTACTTGATCTCGACAATCGTCCCGGCCACATCTGAGGCAAACGTTGCGGTGGCGCCGTTGACGATCGTCTGGAGCAGGAAGTTCGCGTTTCCCGCCTGGGTGGTCCAGGTCCCGGAGAACGTGTACCGGCCGTCCAGGAATCCACCCGGCGCGCCGCCTGGATTTCCGACAACCGGACCGGTCCCCATCGTCGGATATCCCGCGGCGGCCAGGGCGGTGCGGAGAAGCACGGGCCACGACTGGGTGGCGGCCAATGCCCGGTATCCGGCGGTGGTGGAATCCCCGACGGCGGCGATCTTGAGACTTCCCACACCGGCCCTAGCTCGGGCCAGGCCAGCCCGTAGGCGACGAGTGTTCGACGGCTTGAGGTTGTAGACGTTGGATGCCGGGTCGTAGCGGCCGACCGAGCCAGCGGCGATGGCGGCGGCAGGGAGAGAAGCGGGTCCATACGTCCCACTAAAGGCGCTATCCGCAGCAAGCGTAGCAGGCGTCATTGTAGCTGCAGTACCAAGCCCTAGGTTTGTTCTAGCTGTACCTGCTGTAACGTCACTTAGGTTATTGGATGCCTGTAGTGATCCGTCTGCTTTAGTCAGTGAGGCTTGGGTTGTTGTATCGAGTTTGGTCTTAGGGAGTGCACCGTCTTGTACTTGGCTAGCGCCAACACTGCCCGCTCTGAGTGTGCCGTCACTGGCATGGGATTGGCCTAAGAAATCATTGAGGACATTGCCCCAAGTGCCGTTGTCTTGGCCGGGTACTGGTAAACGTGACATGTCTCTGTTTATCCTCCTATTTTGCTCTCAGCAGGTCTTCATACTGTCTGCCATTCTATATGCTTATGGCTTTTATTGTACAACATGGGTAGGGTTTTTGGGTGATTTGATGCAGTACTACATGGCGGTAGTTTTGCTTGCTTGAGATCTTGGGTAGAGTGATTGGAAAGGATGTTTGAGGATAGGTGGTTTTGAGCAGTGCTTGTCTGACGAGCAATTAGTATTTTTTGCCATGCCCACCTTCTCCGTATTTTATATAGGTAGGAGCTACGGATATTGCGTGATAACACCTTGAATCTATGCAATATTTGGCACCGGGGTGGGGACAAAATTATTGCTGGCCTCATGAGGTTTATAAAGTCGTGAAGTATTTATTCAATTGTATATACATGACGTCATGGGATAGTCACCTTTAGAGGGGTATTGACTTTTTAAATCACTTATGCTTAAATACTAATATTACAAAACGAATACAAAAATACACAAATGTCACTATTTAAACACCGCATACAATTTACCGCAGCCGACCCTTTGGGCGACGGCTTAGGTGACGAAATTGCTCATGAACGTACCGAGCGCGAAGCAATTACTCTTGAAGAAACAGTCGACGAAGAACAGCTTGATCGTTACTGGAACTCGGTAGAGTCGGATATTAAAAACGACCCCGAGTGGTTTCATTTTACTGAAGACAACGAATAGCTTTTTGCTATACTAAGTATATGATTCAGCTTTCTGACGAGGCATTTAATGCGCTCATTACGCGCGTGATGGACGAACTCCCGCAAGAGTACATTAACGGCCTCGATAACGTTGCCATTACCTACGCCGACGACCCAACGCCAGAACAAATCCATAAAATGAAGCTGGACAATCAACAGCTTCTTTTGGGTTTATACGAGGGAATTCCGTTGACGCAACGAGGCGCTGGCTACACTTTTGTTTTGCCCGACAAAATTACCTTGTTTAAAAACCAAATCCTGGCCTCGGTTCGTAATGAAGCCGAGCTCTTTGAGCGTATCAAACGAACCTTATGGCACGAAATAGCCCATTTTTATGGGCTCAACCATGCACGTATAGATGCCCTGCAGGCACGTTCTCAGTCTAGCGACAGCTAAATTGGTGTGCTACACTAAAAAGAGCACGTGTTCTAGGTGGGGTACGCGCAGAGGGAGCGAAACGTATGGGGTTATATTTGCACCGCAAACAAACGGCAAAAGTACGTAGTCTGGCATTAGTTTTGGGGATGCTGCTTTTTGTAAGCGCACCGGTTTATGGCATGCTTTCGCATGTAGCGAGTGCCTTAACGACAGGTCTTGCCGCTCCCGTATTAACCTCACCGGCCAATAACGCCGTTGTAAATGGTGCCACTTTAACGAACTCATGGCAACCGGTAACTGGCGCGGTAAAATACGAATACCAAAGTTATAACGACGCGGCGGCATCGCAGCTACGCTTTGCCTCAACCTATACCACCACGAGTAAAACCGCCACCAGTGTTGCCGATGGGACGGTTTTTTGGTGGCGTGTGAGGGCAGTGGATGCTACGGGAACCACAAGCAACTGGAGCGATCTGTGGAAAGTAACGATTGATAACACTGCGCCGTCGGTTCCCAAAAATGGTACGCCAAATAATAGTAGCCTCGATACGAATGATTTTTACTTTAACTGGGACGCATCAACCGATGCTAACCCGGTAACCTATTTGTTTCAATCTTCTCTAAACCCTGCGGTTGACGCAAACGGGGTACTTACTACAGGGGTCTGGAAGTCGGGTACATTGCCAACTCCCCAAATTCACTCAGTTGGTGCGCCAAACGGTACTTGGTACTGGCAGGTTCGTGCGGTTGATGTGGCTGGGAATATGAGCGCCTGGAGCCCGCTGTGGAAGATGACGATTACTCCCGATACAACTGGTCCGACCGTTCAAATTACTAACCCCATAGCTGGGTATGTTAAAGGTGTCGTTACCATCTCGGGCACGGTTACCGATAGCCACCCTGATCACTATTACCTGGTTGTTAAAGATGCAACTGGTAAAGTTGTGGCCGGGCCGGGCACGGTCAACCAAAAGCAAGTGCAAGATTGGCAGTGGGACACCACAAAATTACCAGATGGTGTTTATACGATTGATCTTGAGGCAAGGGACGCACTTGGCAACAAGGGGCCACAATCAACCCAAACGCTCAATGTGACGGTAGATAACACCATTCCAACAGCGGCCATTAAGCTCACGAGTACCGCTACGCCCTCGGCAAGCACTGACATGGTATTTGCAGGTACGATAACGACGAGCAAAGTGGCGGCACTGAAACAGCTAGAATTATGGATTGATAGCAAAGATTACGGCGATATTACCAAAGTGGTTGATGTGACAGGCAACTGGAACTATACCTTGGTGGGTGGACTCGACAAAGGCGACCATAAGGTGGCGGTTGTTGCCACTGACCTTGCGGGAAATGTGAGCGTAGAGACCATTGATTCATACGTGGCAGTAACGGTGAGCGGTTATGTTGTGCCGCCAACCGAGGGTAAGGGGATAATCGCAACGTCGATTGCGCCAGCACCTTTGCCGCAAGTGGTGACACCTGTACAACCGACGCGTTATTACGTTGCCTCGGTGCAACCAACTCGTGATACCGGCAATACGGCCAACACAGTTACGCCGCCAACCTCAAATACCACGAACGACAAAGCAGTTTTGGGTGCGGAGTCTGAAAAATCACCCGCGACGCTCTCTGCTTCAACGGTTCAACCAATCGCCCCAAGCTCAAGCGGGTGGACATTATTTGGCATTGCATGGTACTGGTGGCTGCTACTGTTAGCCCTAATGATAGGTGTGGGAAGCTGGGCTAAAGTGGCGATGAATCGTCGGCACGAAACCGCTTAAGCTACACACGATATACACATACAAAACCATCTCTCGCTTTTATTGCAAGAGTTGGATATACTGAGGGCACGTGTGAAAGCAAAAAATACCAAAACGTCTGAAAGAGTCCGCAAACAGCTTCGCCGTCACGTTAAACTGACGCTCGTACCACATGGTGCCAATCAATATCGGCCGCACATTATTCGTGCTCGTGGCCTGGTAGTGATGGCTGCGCTTATAGCCGGTTTTCAGATTTTGTATAGCCTCTCAACTGGCGGTACGGTGCTTGGGGTTCAGCAAAATATATCAGCAAACGACCTTTATCAGCAAACAAACACTGAACGAGAAGCAAATCATTTACCCCGCTTACAACTAAGCGATCAACTTTCGAAGGCTGCGTCGCTTAAGGCGCAAGACATGTTTAGGCAACAATACTGGGCGCACACCGCGCCCGATGGTACAACACCATGGCATTGGTTTGGCGTGGTGGGGTACGATTACACCTATGCTGGCGAAAACCTTGCGAAGGATTTTGTTTCGGCAGCTGGTATTACAACGGCCTGGATGGCATCGCCTGATCACCGCGCAAATATTTTAAACACCCACTATACTGAGGTTGGATTTGCGGTTGTTGACGGTAAACTGAGTGGTCAGGAAACGACTCTTGTGGTGGCGCTGTATGGGCAACCGGTAAGTTCGCTTGCAGCTGCGACCTCTGGGGTGTCAACACATGTAGCTACCGAGACTATGCCTGCAACGGGCCAATCTATGACCACGTGGGCGCGTTTAGCCGCGGCCGCTAGCTCATTTACGCCCGTAGCGCTTGTAACGCTATTACTGTTGACGATTGCCGCTATGGTAGCACTTGTGGCGCACATATATCGAAACAAACTGCCAAAACCCTTGCAGCAATCGTGGTATCGTCACCATGGGCTGTATAAGTTCGTTGGCTTTATTTCGCTCCTTATTATTGTGATAAGTTTGTACAGTAGTGGACAAATTTAGTATCCTAAAAGAATGAAAATCTCAAAAGCTATTATTCCCGTTGCTGGCTGGGGTACCCGTCGGCTGCCTATTACCAAAGCGATCGAAAAATGTATGTTGCCAATTGGTAACCGACCACTTGTTGATTATGTTGTGCAAGATTGTATTGCTGCCGGTATTACCGATATTTATTTTGTGGTGAGCGAGTGGATGACGCAAATTCAAGCGTATTATAGCGACAACGGCATGCTTGATACGTACCTGATTGGCAATGGTAAAGAAGAAATGCTCCCCTTGGTAAAGCCACCTCGTGGGGTCTCATTCCATTTTGTTGTTCAGAATACAAACGGAAAGTATGGTACCGCCATACCCGTTAGTCTGGTGGTGCCAAAGCTTGCGCAGGGTGAATCAGCGGTTGTTTTAATGGGCGATGACTTTATATTTAACGCCGATGGCACGAGTGAAGTGCGTCGTTTGCTTGAAGCAACACCAGAAGGTGGCAATGCAATGCTCGGCGCTAATGTACCACGCGAAACTGTGGGGCGATATGGAGTAATTGAAACCAACGAGCGCAGCGAATTCGTGCGCATTGTTGAAAAACCACAGCCAAAGGATGCGCCAAGCACGTTAATTAACATCAGTAAGTATGTGTTGAATTACGAGTTATTAACGGCGGTTGCTCGCTACAGCGAAATTCAGCTGAGCGGTGAATACTACATTACCGAGCCAATTAATCAATACATCGCAACCGGTGGCAATATGATGGTAGTGCCAGGGCAAGGTGTGTACCTCGATGGCGGCAGTGAGGCTAGTTGGTTACACGCTAATAATGTTGTGTTCCAGGCGCAGCAACAGGGATAAGGTTATTGCTAAGTTGCTCCTCATCTGTTACAATAGCTTGGATTGACTAATAACCTAAAAGGAAACTATTAAATGAAAGCAGTCGTTAAGATCGGTGGCAAACAATTCGTTGTTGCCGAAAAAGAGACCCTACTGGTGGACCTCCTCCAGGAAGGCACAAAAGAGCTCGCGCTTGATGCACTGTTGGTAATTGATGGCGACAAAACAGAAGTCGGCACACCAACGGTAAAAGGCGTAAAAGTAAGCGCCAAGGTCGTTGAAGCCGAAGTAAAAGGCGAAAAAGTCCGCTCTATCCGCTACAAATCTAAAAAGCGTGTTCACAAAGAAATGGGACACCGCCAAAAGTACTCTAAGATCGAAATCGTTTCTATTAAATAGAACATCTCCCTCGGTTTTAGAGTTCGCAACGTCTATCTAAAATCAGAGGAAGAAAGATCATGAAAAAGCAACAGAAGCGGTTTAGTTCGCTTCGTGCATATGCAAAATTTATTGCAACGTTCAAAGGCCGCTTTTTTGCGGTTTTTGGGCTTTTTGTTGCGTCCGATATTTTACTTGCCTTATTGCCAGTATTTATTGGTGATTTTGTGGCAACCTTAAGCGCTAATTCACCTTCTCATGCACAGGTGTTTTGGCTCGTGGGTGTGCTTATTGCAATTAGTATAGGTCACGACATACTGTGGCGATCGGCAGAATGGTTGTATAGGTGGCTCATAAACGTTAAGGGCTTTGAGTTCGAAAACGTCGTGTTTAGGGCTGTTATTAGTAAGCCGTATCCATATTTCATCGATAAATTTACAGGTAAGATTAGTAGCTATGTATCAATGGTAGGCCGAGAGTTCCGTGAATTCTTGAATAACATTTTTTACGAGTATGCTGACTTATTAGTAAAACTACCGATAATCTCGGTAATTATGTTTAGTGTTAATGTGCCAACAGGCATTGTGTTTGTCATTTCGATAATCATCATGTTCATTGCAGGTAAGGTACTGGTTGGGC
>DATCYU010000060.1:0-2303 GCA_036526295.1 Saccharimonadales bacterium (SeqCode)
GATGTCGCCCTGAGTCACCGGAAAACGACTATGTCCTGTTTTATGAAGGTCGTCGAGCACGAGGGGTCCTAGTAACTCTTTTTCGTCGATACTGTCGATTACGCTGCGGGGCGTCATGATTTCGCTCACCTGTTGGTCTCCAAACCGAAGACCATGCAATATAAGGCTCTTTTCGTCACTACTCAACAAACTACCGGCCTCTGAAACCAGGTGCGTAAGCTCCTCGCGGGAATGAAGACGCGTTTCATGCTCAACCGATGAAACACTGCGAATCAGCTTAAATACACCGGGATATTTTGCGACAAACGAAAGTAACGCCGACTCATAGCGTTCGTAATATTTTTGCGGCAAGCGCCATACAACATTAAGATGGGCTAGCGAGCCATAAAGTAGCGCTACGATAACCGCCAATAACACGCCGAATACCCAACCAAAAAGCGGCACCGTAATAGCTACAAATATTACCAACAGAAGCGCCATGGCTGCACGCTGCAACGAAAAGATATCGTTTAATAACGCTTCACGACGAACAAGCGCAATTGCCGCAGGGTCGCCCTGTTTTTTACGGCGATCAAGTTCAAATCCACTCAGCGTAGAGCGCTGTGGCTGCACGGCGGTAACTGCAATTAGTACCATAAAAACAAGAATGTCTAAAACGAGCAAAAACCATGTCATATCCACCTTATTGTAACCTATAGCGCCTTGCCGTCACATGGTTTTTCCACTACACTTATTATAGTAATCATAAGGAGTTTATTGGTGAGTAAAAAAGCTTGGATTATCTTTGCCGCCGTTTGTATTGTGCTACTTGGCGGGTTAATCTACCTCTCGAGCAAAGATAGAATCGATGTAAGTAATGTGAACCTGGGTGTTATTCAAACAGGTAGCGCACAGTCGGCCGACATTGCCGATCACGTAAGCGGTAAAAAAGACAGTAAAGTTATTTTGATTGAATATGGCGACTACCAATGCCCCGGCTGCGCTTCGGCCTACCCCGACATTAAAAGTGTGACCGATAAGTATAAAGATCAAATTGCTGTCGTATTCCGCAATTTTCCACTGACCAGCATTCACCCTAACGCTAAAGCCGCCGCAGCAGCAGCTGAGGCCGCTGGCCTTCAAGGCAAGTACTGGGAAATGCACGATCAGCTTTACACCCATCAAGACGAATGGAAAGACCTTGATGCAAGCAAGCGAACTGACTTTTTTGCCGGCTACGCACGTAATTTAGAGCTCAATGTAGGCCAGTTTAAAGATGACATGGCAAGCAGCAAGGTGAACCAAAAAATCAACTTTGACCTAGCACTTGGTAAAAAAGCTGGCGTGAACGCCACGCCAAGTATTTACCTTGATGGCACCCTGCTTGATCAAAATACCTGGAGCAACACCACGAACCTCGATAAGGCAATCGAAAACGAGCTCAAAGCAAACCACATCGACCTACCAAAATCGTAGGTAAATCCTAACAAAAAACACCCCGGTGCCTTGGGGTGTTTTTTATATTTTTATAGGGATGGACTCTTAGAGGTAAGAAACTACCATGTCCGGGATGAACCAACGGTTCTATTGGGCGATATACAGTTGCCATTCGGCAGGCACCACATCCACTGCGATCTTTTTGCGCCGAGAAGGCACAAATTCGACAGCTATTGGCATGTGTGTATGTACTCCTTGTACTATATACAATCCCGCGCACTTCGACCTTTAAAATTATCATTTTTTTCGTGCTATGGCGCAGGACACATGCGTAATAGTAACAAACGTGACATACACACGTCAAGCATATCGCCCATTTACGGCGCTTGTGCTTATATAATAATGAAAAAACAGAGGCGGAGCAATTGCTTTTATATAGCGAAATTGACAACGGTGCAATCGCAACTTGCCATATACTACAAGTGTGGGTATTATACTCCTGTCCCAGTAGACCCAGGCGAGGAGCACGTAATGAAGTCGCACGAAGTGACCAAACTTCTACGGAAGGTACGTGAATCGGCCGAATACGAGGCCATGACCGGTCAAGTCAGGGCTGGTGCCGATGGTTACCTGAACGCGTTCGCGACCGTGGCAGCGAATCCGCAGTGGTCAGGAGACGGCCTCAAGGACCTGCTCGGTACAGCGCAGAACTACTACGTTACCGACGGCGACCCGCTCACGGGCGACCAGCAGCGTGGCATGTTCGCTGCGAAGAGGCTTCTGCAACAGTAGAGCAGCCTCGCGGGGGCCAAATCACCGTTGCCGCGTTTCGTATGTGAACGCGGCAACGGTGATTCCTATCACGTTTATACAGTGGTACTTAGTTT
>DATCYU010000061.1:0-3166 GCA_036526295.1 Saccharimonadales bacterium (SeqCode)
GCCCAGCATTACGTTTATTTGGGTTGGCGGTATTCCGTTTAAGCAGCTTGGTGCCGATTACCATGCGATGCAAAAGCTTATAAATAGCGCACCCAAAAACCTAAAAATTACCGGTGTTATACCGCATAGCGACGTAAGCGACTACTTGGCGGCGGCAAATGTATTTTGCCTGCCTGCCGAGCAAGAAAACCACCCTATGTGCGTGCTTGAGGCAGCCGGTGCAGGCCTTCCTATTATTTTGCGTGATATTCCTGAATACAATGACACCTTTGGCGACGACGCAATTCGTTGTAAAGAGGGTGAATTTGCCGCGGCGGTTCGTAAACTGCAAAAGCCAACGGAATACAAAAAATGGCAACAAAAAACCGCGAACGTTGCCAAGCGGTTTGATAGTAATGCAGCCGCTGAACGTCTCGTGCAGTTGTATAGGCAGCTGGTATAATTAAATAATTATGCGTATTGGCTTATTTACGGATACCTATCGACCCTCAATAAACGGGATCGTGTTTGTTGTTGAATCACTTAAAAAACACCTTGAAGAACAGGGCCATGAGGTATATATATTTTGCCCAGGCAGTTCTATTCGGCCGGGTCGTCATGCCGAAGAATTCGACGAAGACGAACATGTAATTCGCTTTGCGAGTATCAAGGGCGCATTTTATGACGATTACGACATGAGTTTGTTTTTTCCACCCCGTGTTCTTTCGCGAATTAAGGCGCTCGATTTAGATGTCATTCACTTTTTCACCCCGAGCCAAGTTGGGATGATGGGGGTATATGCGTCGTATAAGTGTGGTATTCCCCTGGTGGCCCAGCACTGTACCGATCTTCGCGAATACGTTGAACATTACCGCGACGCTATGCTACTCCCGGGTCTATTGGCACTGATTGCCTTGGTTCCATTTGCTATTAAAGTGAATGGTAAAGATATTCGGGAACTTGTAAAAATGTACCTGCCCCGCCGTGAGCGTGTTCAATGGAACATTGATATCGTAGAGCGTGTTCTAACCATTATTTATAGCAAATGCGATGCCGTCATTGCCCTTAGCCGTAAAAGCAAAACTCAGCTTGAAAGCTGGCAAACCGACGAATATCGGTATGAAGTAACCCTTATGCCAAATGGCGTCGACCGGCTTAAGCCACCCACAAAGAACCAGCTGACCGATTTTCGTGAAATGTTTGGGATCGATCCTAAAGACGAAGTATTTGGTTTTGTGGGTCGCCTGGGAGCCGAAAAAAACTTGGCGGTTTTGATTCCGGCATTCGAAAAAGTTGTGGCCGAACGACCGCGTGCGCGACTACTGTTTGTGGGTGATTTTGAATACCGAGCCACGCTTGAAGAAATGGCTCAGGCTACCGCTCACCCCGAGCGCGTGACGTTTACGGGTGCAATTCAGCGTGAGCGCCTTGGCGTAGCCTATGCGGCTATGAACGTCTTTACGTTTCCTTCATTGACAGATACGCAAGGCTGGGCAGTACACGAGGCAGCTATGGCTGGCCTGCCGCTAATTTTGATTGACCGCGAGGTGTCCGAGGTTATTGAACCCGGTGTCAGCGGCGAATATGCCGATAACGACCCCGATAGTGTTGCAAAACATGTCATTAACCTACTTTCGCACCCTAAAAAGCGGGCCGAATACGGCCTGGCGAGTCAGCGGCTAGCTCGCCACTTTACCGAAAAGCGCCAAGTGGGCAAGCTTGCCAAGCTCTACGAACGCATTGTTGCCGAAAACCGCGCCGCTCAGGACGAAGAATAAAACTGTTTCCAAATAAAAAAGCGCTTCTTACGTTTAGCGCATGTTTTGTGCGCTAAGATGCTATACTCTAACAGATATGATTGCCGACATTACCATTACTGAAAAAAGTTTTGGCCCTAAAAGCTTAATGCATGGGGTTAAATTTAGTATTGATGATGGCGAAAAAGTTGGGGTTATTGGCCGCAATGGCGTTGGTAAATCAACGCTATTTGGCATTTTGGCCGGCACCGACAAAGATTTTACGGGTGAGATCATTTATCGCCGTGGAACGGTGGTTGTAGCGACGGCACAGGAGCATCATGATTTAGGCGAACAAACCGTGCTCCAGTATATTCTTTCGGGCCTTCCGGAATACACACAACTGAGTCATATTATTGAAACGTATCCCCTTACCATGGGCGACGACATGCGTAAAATTAACGAGTATACCGAGGCGTTGCAGCGGTTTGACGACAAAGGCTTTTACCAAATTGAAGAAAAAGTCACCCGTGAGCTCGATAATTTTCAGTTACCCGACGTTGCGCACCGGCAGTTTGCTTCGCTTTCGGGTGGTCAAAAGCGCTTGGTTGAGGTGGTTAAGATTATGCATTCCGATGCCCACCTGGCACTTGTTGACGAGCCAACCAACCATATGGACTACATTGCAAAGGAGCAATTTATTGAATGGCTACGGGGTGCGACTGAAGCGGTACTTGTTATTACGCACGACCGCGACGTTTTGAAAGAAGTTGATCGGATTGTTGAACTCAAAGATGGTGAATGTGTAAGCTATAAAGGCAATTACGATGCCTATCTTCGGCAAAATGCCGTCAGCACCGGTTCACAAATGAACGAATTTGAAATGGTTGAAAAACGTATTGCCAACCTTAAAGTAAAGGTGCTCGACTACCAGCGGCTTAAAGAAAAATCGCGCAACCCGGGTACGATTCAAAAGTTTAAGCGGCTTGAAGAAATTAGCCGCAAGGAGCTTGCCGAACTGCAGGCTAAAGAAAAGCCGACATTTTGGATCGATAAAGAATCGGTTGCCGGCCTTAACTATAAAGTTGCGGCGCAGTACGATAAATTCAAAGCCAAAAACATTAGAATGAACCTTAAAAATGATGAATCGCGCAGTAAGCACGTACTCGTGAGTGCTAAAGATTTGAGTCTTGGCTACGGTGATACGCCTCTTTTTTCTGGTGTTAATATCGATCTTCGCGAGGGTGAAGCACTGGAGCTTCGCGGTCGTAACGGTGCAGGTAAAACGACGCTCATTAAAGAGCTGCTCGGCACAGCGCCGAGCACTATTACGCGGTTTTCTGGTGATATTACGCTTGATAAGCACACGCGAATTGGCGTATACGAGCAAGAAGTTCGCCAAACGTATTTTGATTTGCCGCTTCAAGAAGCGATTGAGCGGATGTATCTTG
>DATCYU010000062.1:0-4039 GCA_036526295.1 Saccharimonadales bacterium (SeqCode)
GAGGTCATTGGTGCGTATAATCACCTGCCCGATCGCCCCGATGGCGCCGAACTACGGTCAATTCTTACCACTATTTGTAACGAATTCACCGAAGGTCGCGTTGATGCTGTCGATATTGTGTTTACCGAGTTTAAGAGTAGTGTGTCGCAGCGTGTGATTACGCGCCGACTGCTTCCTGCGGGGTTTACTGCCGAGCCGGTTACCGAAACGATCCGCGAAGCTTTGTATGAGCCAACTGTTGGCACAGTACTCAATGTAGTGGCAATGCGTCTTGTTGAAGCACAGATCTTTCAGGCGCTACTTGACGCCAAAGCAAGCGAATATAGTATGCAGATGATTGCCATGAAAAACGCCACCGACAATGCCACCGAGCTGAGCGAAGATCTTACCCTGGAAATGAACAAAGTGCGCCAGGGCGCAATTACCCAGGAACTCGCCGAAATATCTGGCGGTGTAGAGGCACTCAGTGAGTAAAGGAGAAACTATGACTAAAGAGAAAACGACTGGTCGCATCATTCAGATTATTGGTGTTGTGATCGACGTAGAATTCAACGATAAAAACCTGCCGTCAATGTACGATGCATTAACCGTACAACGCGGCGATCAAACCGTAACGCTTGAGGTTGCGCAGCACCTCGACGAGCGCACGGTTCGCGCCATTGCCCTTTCGGGTACCGACGGCCTGAAACGTGGCGACGAAGTTGTGGCAACTGGAGCGCCTATTAGTGTGCCTGTTGGTGAGGAAACCCAAGGCCGCATGTTTAACGTTACGGGTGATCCGATCGACGGTAAGCCGGCACCAAAAGGCCGCAAAGCGCCGATTCACCGCGAACCGCCAACACTTGTTGAGCAGTCAAACAAAACCGAAATTTTAGAAACCGGTATTAAGGTGATTGACCTCATTGCCCCACTCGCTAAGGGTGGTAAGGCGGGTCTGTTTGCCGGTGCTGGTGTCGGTAAAACGGTGCTTATTCAGGAGCTCATTAACAACATCGCTAAGTTCCACAGCGGTAACTCGGTGTTTGCTGGTGTTGGTGAGCGCACCCGTGAAGGTAACGACCTTTACCACGAGATGGAAGATGCTGGCGTGCTTGGCAAAACCAGCCTTGTATTCGGCCAGATGAACGAACCACCAGGAGCTCGTCTTCGCGTGGCGCTCTCTGGTCTTGCGATTGCCGAGGCGTTTCGTGACGAAGGTAAAGACGTGCTGCTCTTTATTGACAACATCTTTCGTTTTACCCAGGCCGGTGCCGAGGTCTCTGCACTGCTTGGTCGCCTGCCTTCTGCCGTGGGCTATCAGCCTAACCTGCAGCAAGAAATGGGTGCTCTTCAGGAGCGTATTACCAGTACAAAGAAGGGCTCGATCACCTCGGTTCAGGCTGTCTATGTGCCAGCCGACGACCTAACCGACCCTGCGCCTGCAACAACCTTTGCCCACCTTGACGCAACGATTGTGATGAACCGTAGCCTCACCGAAATTGGTATTTACCCGGCGGTTGATGTGCTCGACAGTTCATCGACTAGCCTCGACCCAGAGGTTGTGGGCGAAGAACACTACCGAGTTGCCCGCGAGGTGCAGCGAGTACTTCAACAGTACAAAGAACTGCAAGATATTATTGCAATTCTTGGTATGGAAGAACTCTCGGACGACCAAAAACAAATCGTTAACCGTGCTCGTCGTCTGCAGCGGTTCTTTGCGCAGCCGTTTTACGTTGCCGAACAGTTTACCGGTAACCCAGGTGCCTACATTAAGCTTGAGGATACCATTCGGGACGCTAAAGATATTTTGGCCGGCAAATATGACAGCAAGCCTGAAAGCTGGTTCTACATGGCATCAGGCAGCTTGGCCGACAAAAAAGATTAGCAGCTTGTAGCTACTAAAATAACCCTTCATGCACGGAGGGTTATTTTAGTTTTCTAAAGAGCGAGAGTGGACAAAACTAATATTTTATGGTAACGTAAATTCAAGCGCACCGTGCGCGAGATAGATGGCCTGGAGGTTGGCTATGGAGTATGATCTGGAGGGGTACGAGGAGAAGCCGAAGGGGCACATGTACGGCCACACCGACTGGGTACTTCCGGCAATACTGGGAGCGCTCGTGGTGGGGAGTCTGAGTGTCGCGATGTTGACGTTTGGTCCCCGGGCCATGCTCGTCAACACCTTCGTGGCGTTCATCCTCGTGGGGATCTGGCTGTTTTGCGGCGTGTTCATCGGCATGGGCATCCCGTTCCTGGTCTTCATGGAGGGAATCCGTGCCCGACGGGTTCACTGGATGATCCCGTTCTTCGGGTCAATCGGGCTGGGCCTGGCGTACTTCGTCGTCAGCGGAGTGTTCATGGCCCACACGTCGCTTCCGATCCAGTGACGAGTCCTGCGGGGTTGGTGCCACGAAGCGCCATGCATTCCCCGCCGGACTCTGTCCGTTCCCCGGCCATCTATCGGTTCACCCCCCCTCGCAATTAGCGAGGATTTTTGGTATTATGTAGGCATATGAATTTAGAGCTTATTACATTGCTTGGCAAAAAAGTTGACCAAGAAGTTTACGAGGTAATGATTCCTACGCAAGACGGCGAGATTGCTGTTTTTCCGGGCCATGAGCCACTTGTTTCTATTGCGGTTCCGGGTGCAATTGCGGTGCGCTACAAAAAAGGCGACCCCGACAGCAAGCTTGATTTTTTTGCAATCAGTGGCGGCGTCGTTGAAGTTTCGCAGCACAAAGTTCGTATTTTAGTCGATGAAGCCGATAACGGTGAAGATATTATTGAAGCCGAAAGCAAAGCTGCTCTTGAACGTGCCATGAAACTGCGTGACACTGCACAAGATCAAGTTGAACTTGAAAAAGCCCACCAGTTGGTTGACCGCCACATGGTTCGCCTAAAAGTGGCCGACCTTCGCCGCCGCCATCACCGCGGCTAAAATTCTTATACGCTCCTCAGTAATGCAGCAGTGACCTTATATATAGTGTGTGTAGGTATAAAATAACCTACATATATTGTGTGTTTACAAAATATTCAACAAGAGTAAAATGAGTCGTAGCAAAGACCTCTATACCTTACTGATTGTCAGGCAAGCCTGTGCTGATTTCGTCACGAGTTTAATCTCAAAAGGATTCGCATTCATTTAATGCAAGTTTGATTATGTCTGAAAAAAATAACCATTATTTTGATGAGTCACATCTTTTAGGTATCCTAAAACATTACCTGCCTACCCAAGGGCCATTGAAAGATTTTGTTCACCACAATACCTTGCACGCATTTCAGGATATGAAATTTTACGATGCCATTTATAAAGCGTCGGCAATTTTTGGCTATCAGACCACCTTTACTCTTACTGAATACCGAGACCTTTACGCGATCAAGCGAATTACTTCCAAGACCCTTGCCCGGGTAATCAAACAGCGAAAGGGTGATGAAGCTTTTGAGACATGGCACACGCGCGCTCTGTATAAAGAGTATGACTGGACGCTCGAACCACGTATTGGTAGGCTGCGAGAGGAATGGAGGCAGCGATACTTTATTGATATGGATAACGCGGTGCAACCCCTTCTCTTTCGCATTGTGTGCAGCTATATCGACCAAGGCATTGCAATCTCACCTTTCCCCTTTGAAGATAAGGGTTTGTTGAATGCACTACGCGATTTAGAGAATCGTAGTATGACGAGCTTTTTTAAAACAAAAAAAGCCCGGGATCTTCTGTTCGACAAAACATGCACGATTGCGCAGCTACTTGAGATGCTTGTAGGAAACAAGGCCTATTTTGAGCAGTATATTTACGATCAACAATTTGCTCATCGTGGTTGGTCGGGTATCGTCTCTACACTTGAAGACAAGCCGCAATTGCTCCTTTATTCAAAAAATATTTCCCTAAAAGACATGATAATTCTGGAGCTGCTTCTAGAAATCGACACGCTCACAGAACGCCTCGGCGAAACATGGAAGCCACTCGGCGAAGGACTGACGCAATCGCCTATCGATATGTTTGCCGATGAGCCCTCTACCGAACTTGAAGAAGTGATTAAAATATGGCAAGACGCTTTTG
>DATCYU010000063.1:0-2473 GCA_036526295.1 Saccharimonadales bacterium (SeqCode)
ACCGTTAAACTAAACTTACCCCATGGCGTCAGTTTAGGTGTTGCGGTTACAATCACCTTCATGCCATCTTCAATCGGCACCCGTAATTGCCAAACAGTCATAAAACAACCAACACTACCACCGGCGTCTTTAAGGTCAAAAAAGACATACTTACCTTGATTAACCTTAAAGCTCGCCACCTCACCTTCTATGTGCACGATCGGAAAGGCATACTCAAGCGTTTGGTTAGCAATCGCAATAAAGTTGCTAACACTTAAAAGTAGGCTATTTTCTTCCATACCTTAAGAGTGTCCGCTGGTAAAAGAAATAGCCCATACAAATGGTACCAAGCAGCAGAATAACGCGTGTCAGCACAATACCGGCAATTGCCGTTCCCTTGTCAAGGCCGGCCACCGCCAAAAATGCCACCATAATCGCCTCGTACGCGCCTGCACCACCGGGGGTAATCACAAAAAAGCCTGCAATAGTAGCTACACCGTAGGCAATTAAAATTGGCGCAGGATTAACGGGCTGCCCAAGCGCCCAGAACGTAATAAGGAACAACGAAACATCCGCCATCGTAAACACAATCCCCCATAGGAGCGGCTTTGTCAAAATACGCTTGTCGTGGCGCAGTGCCAAATAGTCTTCATGCATTTCCATAAAAAATAGTTCAACCTTTTTTTCCTGCAACAGCCGTTGTTTACGGCCAAGGGTAAGTTTTGCAACTATTTTATTGCCCGTCCTTGTCAGCCAACCCGAAAACGTCTTAATACGGCTTGGGCTGCTTAAAAGATAAATAGCTATAACCATGACGCTTATCATGACACTTACCAAAAGTGAACTCATAAGAATAATCCAGCGGTTAATACTGCCATCAATCGTTACCGCCAAAACCGCAAGCAACAAAAGCAAAATAAACGCAATAAAACCAACCGCATAACGTACAATTTGCGCCATGGTGGCGCGCCCCGAAGACACCCCAAGTTTACCAAGCCGCCATGCCATGTACGACACGCCGCTTAATCCACCGCTTGGCAAAATATGATTCACAAAGTTCATTTCAAGCGCCATGCCCGCAAGGCTGAGCCCCGACACCTTTTGAATAGAGTCTTTTGCGCGCAAATACGAAAACATCATTTCGCCACCTGTGTAATACACAAATATCTGTCCAGGAATCAACAGCAGCAAAACCCATATGTTTACACGCCCCAGTAGTTCCCATGCCCGTAACAGTTCGTGGCGTGAAAGAAAAATAATCACCGCTACTAAAGCGAGCGTAATAACACTAAGCCAAGCTCTAAACGACATGCTCCTAGTATATACTAAGAAGCATGTATATTGCGATATTAGGACGGCAACCAGCGCTTGGCGCAGCAGAACTTGAACGAACCTATGGGAGTGACGCCGTTCGGTGGTTTTCTGATCAGTCGGCTACTATATCATCTTCAAATTTTTCGCTAGAACACTTTGGCGGAACACAAAAAGCTGGCAAAATTATGCTTCAGCTTTCTGGTGGTGACTGGCGCCGCGTGAGCATGAAAATCGTTCAAACATATACGAAAGAGTGGGCGCACGCAGCCGGCAAGCTCACCCTTGGTATTAGCGCCTATGGTTTTAACGATTCACCCCGCGATATTCAAAAAACTGGCATTATCCTTAAACAAAAGCTCAAACAAAGTGGCGTGAGCCTACGCCTGCTACCAAACACCGACACGGCGCTAAACACTGCCACATCGCACCATAACCATTTGGGCCTTTCCGATAATAAAAAAGAGCTACTCGTTGTACGTGCTCGCGACGGCAAAATTATTATCGCCGAAAGCATTGGTGCACAAAACATTACGGCGTATGCCCTTCGCGACCAAAAGCGCCCCAAGCGTGACGCTTTTGTTGGCATGCTCCCCCCAAAACTCGCCCAAATTATGATCAACCTTGCAGGTAATATGAGTGAGCGGCAGAGCGAACAGCCCCCTCGTCTGCTTGACCCTTTCTGCGGTACCGGCGTTATTCTGCAAGAAGCCGCACTTATGGGCTACCACGTATATGGCACCGACCTGTCCGAAAAAATGATCGACTACAGCCGTGCTAACCTTGATTGGTTAAGCGAATCGCATCACATTACCGTCTCGGCCAAACTTCACCTAGGCGACGCCATGGAAACCACCTGGCAACAGCCAGTCGATGCGGTAGTATGTGAAAGTTATCTTGGTCAACCATTCAGCGCTCCACCTTCCCCGGCAAAGCTTACCGAAGTACGTAAAAACTGCAACCATATCATTACCGATTTTCTTAAAAACATCGCTCATCAGCTCAAAAGCGGCACTCCTCTTTGTGTTGCCGTGCCAGCATGGCGCGACAATTCGGGCAACATAACGCATTTACCCCTCGTTAATGAGCTCGAGCGACTCGGCTTTACCCCAGTACCATTCAAAACCGTTCAGCCAGGCGACCTCCTTTATTACCGCGAAGATCAAATTGTTGCGCGCGAGCT
>DATCYU010000064.1:0-4640 GCA_036526295.1 Saccharimonadales bacterium (SeqCode)
AGTTCTGAAAAATACGGTTTCATAGCAAAAAGCACACGCTCGTCTAAGGGCGTGGCCGCAGCGTGATCAAGATACAAAACCTCGTTATTCACTTATATTAGTATACCAGTTACGCTAATTTTTGACCCGTGTATGGATCGCGTTTATATACGCCACGAGCAACTTGTTCGTAGTACATAGTGGCGGCTGCTATAAGGTTGTTTAGCTCCTCACCCTCAATAAATGAGTATCGAGCACCCTCTTGTACCTTTAAAATACCGTTCGAGTGAACCTCGTAACGAACAGTCATTGAGTGGCGCTTACCAGTTTCGTCGAGCCATTCTTCGTACCAAATCCAGGTTTTTTCATCGAGGCAAAAGAACTCGCGGCGGTGGCCTTTTGGAATTTCACCAAATAATTTTGAACCGATTTCGCTTTCAAGCTGAATCAGCTCGCGCTCGGTCAGTTTTTGGAGTGGACGATTTTTAGGAACCCGAAGTGTCGACGAGATATTCTCTTCGCCAATAATTAATCCGAGTGCTTTTTTGAATACGTTACTCATACAAAGTACCTCCTAAGCTGCTCGATCAAAGTCATCTTGAGTGCGCGTCTCACGTCGAATGCGGATTAGCGTCGCGCCAATAGTGCTAAGGTGTTCATACGGCGACACAGCGACGCGCTCAGGAGCTCTTGCGGCGTCCATCAACCGACGCGCTTCTTCATCAAAGGCTTGCTGTCGACGGCGATTCTCAACCTCTTGGAGTGTCAGAAGATTTGGATTTGCAACATGCATATCAATACGCGCATCATCATGTAGTGGCGTACCAGTCTCTCGGGAGTAAGAAGAATTGATCTGTTCTTTCATCACACATCCACCTCATATTAAGGCCAATATCTTTTAGCGTGTTTGTGTTTTATGAAAAATTAAAGAGCGTTTGGGCGTTTCCAGTGGTAACGGCAGCGATTTGGTCAACCGGAAGATTTTTTAAGCCCGCATGGAACGCAGCAATTTGCTGTACAAACGCTGGTTCATTCACTTTACCACGAAATGGCACAGGAGTCAAGAACGGCGCATCTGTTTCAAGCAACATTCTCTCGAGAGGAACCGACGCGAACATGGCCTTTTGCGCTTCGTCTTTTGTGAAGGTACTTATGCCATTTACACCAATATAGAGGCCACGCTTTAGGCCCTCGTTCATATTCGCCGACGAATCGGTAAAACTATGTAACACACCACGAATACCGTGAAAATTGTCAAAAATTGGCCAAAAATCGTCAAATGCCTCGCGAACATGAAAAATTATGGGCAAGTTGCGCCTTACCGCTAAATCAATTTGTTCTTCTAACGCCGCAACTTGTACCTCGCGGGGGCTAAACGTATAAAAGTAGTCGAGCCCGATTTCACCCACCGCCACAACGTGCGGATCGTTCAGCGCTTCAAGCCGCTTCCAGCCGTCTTTGGTTTCATGTGGATGCACTCCAATGCTTGCCATAAAACCCGTTCGGTTTTTAACAAACTCTACCGCTTCTTCAGAGCTTTTTTGATCTGTTCCAACGCAAATCATTTGCCCTACACCAGCGTTATGGGCATTGGCTATAACTTCTTCAATATCAAGCGGGTATGAAGATTCGTGAATGTGGCAGTGCGTGTCAATAAGCTGCATAGCCTATTGCTTTTGCTCCCGTGGGTTTGGCGTGTGGTTGTAGATCTTGGGGAACAGACCGCCCTCGCGTTCAATAGGCACAATAACACCGCTATCAAACGTTTTGTGGATAGCCGCCGCCGTTTCGGGCATAAATGGAACAAGTAAATCACCTACTTGCAGTAGCGTGCGAACCGCGTGCCCCAAAACTTCGCCCAAATGCTGCTCGGCGTCGGCGTCTGATTCGCGCTTTTTGGCAATTTCCCATGGTTTAACACTTTCAAGATACTGGTTGAGTGAGCGCACCATGAGCCATACTTCATCAAGCGCACGGTTAAACTGCAGCTCACTAAAGGCATCGCGGTATGGGCCCATGTCATGCTCGCCTTTTGGCGTATCGCCAATCACCCCCGCCTGGTACCGGCTTATCATGCTTGCAACGCGCGAAACTAGGTTGCCAAGATCGTTCCCGAGCTCGTTGTTGTAGGCATTTTCAAATTTTTCCCAGGTAAAGTCGCCGTCGTCTTGAGTGGGAATATGACGGGCAAAAAAGTACCGAAAAGCATCAAGCCCGTAGGTGTCGATAATCTCAACTGGGTCAACAACATTACCTACTGTTTTGCTCATTTTGGCACCGCCTACGTTCACAAAGCCGTGCACTAAAAGCTTTTTAGGTAATGGCAAATCAAGCCCTAAAAGCATCGCAGGCCAAATACCGGCATGGAACCGTAGAATGTCTTTACCCACAACCTGAATGTCCGCTGGCCAGTATTCTTGCCAACCCTCGTGGTCAGGATAGCCGAGCACAGTAATGTAGTTTGCCAGTGCGTCAAGCCACACATACATAATTTGGTCGTGATCCCCTGGTACTGGAATACCCCAGGTAAGATTTTTGCGAGGGCGTGAAATACTCACATCTTTCAGACCATCTTTCATGAGCTCCAAAAATTCGTTCTTACGAAACTCTGGCACAATTTCCATTCGGCCTGTTTCGATTGCTTCACGAATTTGAGCAGTAAAGTCGCTCGTGCGTAGGTAATAGTTTTCTTCGCCTACCTTTTCGTATGGCGTTTGGTGATCGGGGCAAACACCATTCGTTTCAGCAACCTCTTTTTCGGTAAAGAAAGCTTCATGACCCATACAGTACCAGCCTTCATATTTGTCTTTGTAAATATGCGGTTGAAGTTTTTGCCAAATATACTGCACGGCGCCTTCGTGGTGCGGGTCGGTAGTACGAATAAAGTCGGTGTACTGCGCGTTTACCTCTTTCATGAGGCTTTCAAAGTTAAGATACATTTTGTCGGTGTATTCTTTTGGCGTTAAGCCGGCCTCGGCAGCCTTTGCGGCAATTTTGTTGCCGTGTTCGTCGGTACCCACTTGGAACCGAACATCTTTGCCGTTTTGTTTTTGGTAACGCGTCCAAATATCGGCCAGTAGATAGTCAAGAGCATTGCCAATGTGCGGCGTGCCATTGACGTACGGAATTGCAGTAGTAATATATAGTTTTTTACCCATGGTCATTCTCTAGTTTAACAGATTAGTCATAATGCTAAGAAGCAGGCTCACCCTGCGCGCGCATCTCGGCAACAATAGCAAATCGTCCTTGCTCGTCATTTCCCTTTAAGTATTCGCTATGCGAGTAGTAGTCTTTGCTTTTTGCCGTATCAATATGGCTCGCCTCAATATTTTCATGCGTAACACCAGCATCCTGAAGCTGATCAATAATAACTTCTTGCAAACCCCGTCCACCAAATTGGTGAAGCGGGTAGGTTTCTCGGCCAACGCCCGGGCTGAGCCACACCTGAAGCTTTGCTGGGTTGGTATGAAATGTGTCAGCAAGATACTGCACACTCCGCTTACCACCGTCCATTTCAGCACTATGACGACCAATATGCGACACCATTAGTACGTGGTGCTCAGGATCATATAAAATTGCGCCTACGCAGTCAGCTAGTGGCAAAAATAACGCGTGGTTCGGTGTAGTGGTTACTAACGCATCGGCATGAACTGTGTCGTCCATGGCATGCATACCAACACCTTTTTCGCCGTCATCTACAATACGATACTTGGTAAAATCGTCGGTATCGTACGTAATGGCCACAAGGGTAGTGTGATCTATGCTGATTCCGGCCGCCTCTAAAAAAGCGCGGCGGTTGCGTCGAACCTCCGCCTCATCACCAATGCCGAATTTCATATTGCCGTCGCCTTTTGAAGAAATCGCCGCCGTTACGGCACTGCCAAAAATTGTCGGCTGATCTGCATCAATCATACCTCTATAATACCCGAATGTAACAGAGATAGCCACTGTGAAATAGAAAGGTCTTCGGCGCGTACGTTTTCAGGTAACCCAACTTTTTTAAGATAGGCTGCGGTATCTGCTTTTGCCATTCTTAGGCCGCCCGCCAGGCTCGAACTTAGTTTTTTACGCTTTGCTGAAAAACCAGCTTTTACCAACCTAAAGAATGCTTTTTCTTCATGAGATTCAATGAGTGGTTTCGAGCGAACAGTAAGGGTAATGACTGCTGAATCTACTTTTGGTGGTGGCGTGAAAAGTTCGGCCGGGACTGTTTCGCCTAAAGCAACATCAGCAAAAACCTGTGCGCTAATGGCAAGAATGCTCATATTGCCCGGCTCGGCCGCTAGACGCTCGGCAACCTCTTTTTGAACCAATAGCGTAACTACTGCTGGTTTGTTGTTGGCCGTCATAAGGAGCTGCACGATTTTACTCGTAATGTAGTAGGGCACGTTGGCAACCACTTTATAACCAGCGGGCAGTGCCGAAAGATCAAATAACAAAATGTCTTGATTAATAACTTCAAGGTTTTTGCCCGGAAACTGCCCAGGAAGCTTACGCGCTAAATCGGGATCAAATTCGACCGCCACAACGTTTTTAGCGCGGCGCAGTAGTTCGCTCGTCAGCGTGCCCAGGCCAGGGCCGATTTCAAGTACTGTATCATTTGAGCTGATGTCAGCTTCGTCTGCAATATAGGTTAATGTGTCACGATCGCGCAGCCAATG
>DATCYU010000065.1:0-3037 GCA_036526295.1 Saccharimonadales bacterium (SeqCode)
CCCGGCCAGATGTCGCTCGGCATCCATCGGTTACTAAATTCGCACCTCACCCTAGTGGTGTTATGCCTAAACAAGCCATGGCCGCCCCCGAAACTGGCCCTATTACGCACCCGCTCGCCGAAAAAGCTCATATACGCCAGCAGGCTATAAAAGAGCACCAACAAGCACTCAAAACCCCTAAGCCTGCGCAGGTTATTAAAAACGAAGCTATTGCTGAGTCGCTTGCCAAAGCGCCCAGCCACAGCGCTAATCATCACCAGGTAAAAGCCAAAAAACGGTATCCACGAGTGTTGAGTATCGCTTCGGCATCGCTCGCACTACTACTCCTTGGCGGTTACTTTACCTACCTTAATATGCCGAGTCTTTCCGTTCGTGTGGCTGCCGCTCAAGCTGGCGTTAACGCAACGTACCCTTCGTATCACCCTGATGGCTACAGCCTTAATGGGCCCGTTGCATATAGCCAGGGCCAAGTTATGATGAAATTCGCCTCAACAACCGGCCCGCAAAACTTTACGGTAGCCCAAGCCAAAAGCAACTGGGACTCAAGCGCTGTACTCGAAAACTACGTTAAAACCAAAGCAGGCGACAACTACATTACGTACGACGAACATGGTCTTACTATTTACACCTTTGGCGGTAATGCGGCATGGGTAAATGGCGGCATTCTGTACACTATAAATGGCGACGCGCCACTTTCTGGCGACCAAATTCGGCATATTGCCACAAGCATGTAGCCCACGACTTCGCCCCTTTTTCTGTTCATCCTTATTCACAACCGTCCTTTCACGCTCCCGGTGCTGTTCACTACGTTCCAGCTGGGTCAGGTCGCGTGAAAGGAGGTTGCTCTAAGTATTCTGCGTTTCAGAGCTGCTCGCTCATCTTTTTGAACAAACATCTACAGCCCAAGTTAAATAAGGCGCCGGGGCCCTTATTTAACTTGGCGCGAAGCCGTTTGGGCGGAAAGATGGGTGAAAAGACGAACAATAGGAGTGGGAGCATAGAGTCCTAAAAGAGTAAATATGCTATAGTAGAACTAATATGACTACTGTTCGAACTCGTTTTGCCCCAAGCCCAACCGGCTTTTTGCACGTTGGCAACATTCGCACTGGCCTTTTTGCCTACCTCGTAGCTCGGCACGCTGGCGGCCAGTTTATTTTGCGACTTGAAGATACCGACAAAAAACGTGAAGTTGAAGGCAGCGCCGACCACCTCTTGAAGTGCCTTGAAGTACTAGGCATCGACTACGATGAGGGGATTATTGTTGGTGGTCCGTACGCACCCTATAAGCAAAGCGAGCGCCTTGCCATTTATAAGGCATGGGCTCAAAAGCTTATTGACGCCGGCCGCGCCTACGCCGACCCTTACACACCAGAAGAACTACAAGCCTTCCGCGAAGAGGCGATCGCTCACAAAAAACCTTTTCTTTACCGCGACCATCGCCCTGAAAATCCACCCGCCTGGGACGGTACACAGCCGCTCCGCTTTAAGAGCGACCCAAAAAGCTACCAGTGGCACGACGAAGTCATGGGTGATCTTGCTACCGGCCCCGAAGTTATTGACGACATCATTCTCATAAAGTCCGACGGCTACCCAACCTACAACTTTGCTCATATTGTTGACGACGCTGAAATGCACGTAACCCACACCATTCGTGGCCAAGAATACATTTCAAGTCAGCCAAATTACCTCAATATTTACGAGGCGCTTCAGCTCGAGCACCCGCTCCTTGCGACAATGCCGCATATTTTAGCACCCACCGGCGGTAAAAAACTTGGTAAACGCGACGGTGCCAAAGATGTTCTTGCGTATATCCAGGAAGGTATTCTACCTGAGGCGCTTCTTAATTTCATTGCAAGCATGGGCTGGAACGATGGTACCGAGCAAGAGATTTTTTCAAAAGAAGAGCTCATTCAAAAGTTTACCCTTGACCGAGTTCAGCGGAGTGGGGCACGTTTTGACGAACAGCGCCTTTTGTGGATGAACGGTCAATGGATTCGCCGCCTCAGCCTTGACGACCTCTACAGCCGCTGCGCAGATTTTTGGCCAGAAAGCGCAGTTGCAGCAAACGATGCCGACAAAAAGCGCGTTCTTAGCCTTGTGCAAGACCGCCTCAAAACCCTTGCCGATTTGCCTGTTATGACAAACTACTTTTTTGCCGAACCCGAACCTGATTGGGCAATGATTGCCGAAAACAAGCAGCTCAAGAAACTCGAAAAAAGCGAAGTTACCGCACTCCTAAATGCAACCATTACCGCACTTGAAGCTACCGAATTTACCCCTGAACACATCCAAAATGCACTTAACGGGCTACTTGAAACAACCGGACAAAAGCCCGGCGTACTGTTTAGTTTGATTCGAATTGCCGTTTCGTGGGCACCATTTAGCCCGGCACTTAACGATACCTTGGCGGCTCTTGGAAAAACTACCGCTATCGACCGGCTCCAACGCGCCATCAACAGCGCAAAATAGCCGCCCCGAGCCAAACTGTTTCTGGTATAATAACCATAAGCATGAACGGCGAAACAAAAAAACCACGTTTGCTTTCTCGAATCGGCGACTGGGTTCGTTCTCATCAAACGCGCACGTATCTTATTGTTGGTAGTTTTTTAATTGCCATTACTGGGGCAGGGGCATATGCCTATTGGGTAACTCACCCTTCAAGCGTAGCGCCAGCTCAGCATTTTGCCGCAGCGAAGCCAAAACCAAAACCCGCACCCGTTTATTACTCGCCCCTAACAGGCGAAAAAGTGGCCGACCAAGCGGCTACGCTTATGCCCGTAACAGCTATTATGATCGAAAACAGCCCCGACGCCCGGCCACAATCTGGCATTAAGCAAGCTGGTGTGGTGTTTGAAGCAATCGCCGAGGGCGGTATTACACGCTTTTTAACGCTTCACCAACAAGACAAGCCTCAAATGATTGGCCCCGTGCGAAGCCTCC
Source organism: Saccharimonadales bacterium (SeqCode) (assembly GCA_036526295.1). GTDB lineage: Bacteria > Patescibacteriota > Saccharimonadia > Saccharimonadales > Saccharimonadaceae > CAMLKC01. The sequence continues at coordinate 2,941 of DATCYU010000065.1, forward strand.
GTATGTACTACGTTGATTGGCTAGCGCCGTTTAATGCCAGCGTGGCTCATGTTGGTGGTAGTTTGTTTGCCTTAAATGAAGTAAGAAACGGTCACTA
>DATCYU010000066.1:0-2336 GCA_036526295.1 Saccharimonadales bacterium (SeqCode)
GTTCAAGCGAATCGTTAAAAGTGATGCGCCCACTCATGCCTTCGGCCGTCAACCTATGTAGCTCCGCTAAGCGATCAGAGCTATCCGGTGAGTCTTTTAATGCTAGTCGTGCCAGTTCATCTAACGACTCGACAGCAACCAACGTAGAGTCAAAATCGAGAATATATGTTAGTTCCATACACACACCATACGTATAGTCGATGACAAAGGCAAGCACAAACAGTATCAGGCCTATCGAATGGTTCTAATATACCCCATTTATAACAAAGCTTATACAAGCCTGCAGTCTAAAACAAACAGCAAAGCAAGGTTTATAGATAGTTACTAATACTGCCCAGTAGGGGTAATGAAAAAGCATTTGGCTCAGCCAGATACTTTTTATAAAGCATGATACTGTCCAGATGATCAAAGGCAATTTTATCTCTTGCAGGTAAATTATCTAACGAAAACCATTGGACTGCGTCGCTCTCCCAGTCTTTTTCACCTACCTCCGCTACAGCATCGGCAATATAAATAAAATCGATATTCTGACGATCTTCATGCGGGCGGTTTGGGTTGTCATTGATTCGAAGTAACCGAAGGTTTTTAACCGACCAACCTGATTCTTCTAGCACTTCGCGAACACCGGCCTCTTCAGTCGTTTCATCGCGGTTGGTATAGCCGCCCAGTAAACACCATTTACCTGCTTCTAGCAAACCTTCAGCGCGTTTAGCTAATAGAATCTCGTCGCCTTTTATCACCAAACAGCCTACCGTTACGTGGCGCAAACTATTTTGGTTACCATTTTCAAACGTACATGTAATCATTCTTTCACTATATAGACGACTCATCATAAAACATAGAGAGGCGTGGTGTGATAAATATCATTGCATTTTTATTAAAAATGGTATTGCAATTTATTACCTCTGTAGCGTATAAGTAAGATAAGCCGCATGCGGCATTTAATACAACATTTATGCTTACTTTGGTAAGTAACCATACCTGCATGGCACCGCCGCACACTACCATGCATGCACCTCAACGAGAAAGGAAACCCTATGCGTCGCAACAGAAAGGACACGCAACCCTATACATTCAAGCGACAGTGGGGTGCCGAACGACGGCTCTCGCCTCTTTCGGTTACCCACAGTAAGCCATCAACGCGTAAAATTGCCTTTAGTCGCCTGGCTATTGTTCTGACGGTTCTGTTTTGGATGGTTTATATTATCTCGGTCGTTATACGCCAGTTTTTTGATGGACCGCATACATTCCAGTTCACTATGCAAGCAATTGGGTATGTGGTGGTCGTAACGTTTCTTACCTTTTCTGCACTTATGTATCTTATGGCACGTCAAGGCGCATTGCAGCGATTTAGCGCTCATGTACGCATTCCCCGAGCCGAGCTTGATCGCCATTTCTCAAAATCTCAGCCATCTATTACGGTGCTAGTACCTTCGTATAGTGAAGAGCCACAGGTTATACGAAAAACATTATTAAGTGCCGCGTTGCAAGAATACCCAAATATTCGTGTGGTACTACTGCTTGACGACAAGCCGAACCCCACCAAAGCCGACGATATTGCTCGCCTTGCAGATACAAGAGCGCTCGCAGACGAAATTAGTAATACGCTTGCCGAACCACGTAAGCGATTCTTAACGGCTCTTACTGCGTTCGAAAACCGATACCACCAAAAAGACCACGTTGCCGTAAAAGACACACAAAAACTTGCCGAGGAATATGCCTGGGCAGCTCAGTGGCTCAACAACTTTGCAAACAATGAGCAAATTGAAGATCACGTGGATGTATTTTTTGCCGAACAAGTACTGCGTAAATTAGCCAATGAACTGCAGCTTGTAAGCGACGCACTGGTGGCTTCTTGCCAAGAAAGTGCGCTACTCCCCACAACGCGCATCTTACAGCTTTACCGTCGGCTCGCCTGGACATTTAATGCCGAACTCGCCATATTTGAACGCAAAAAATACGCATCGCTTTCACATGAGGCCAACAAGGCGATGAACCTTAACTCATACATTGGGCTTATGGGCGGTATGTATCGTGAAGAACAAACCCCAGATGGCCCCGTACTACTGCCCGCAGAAACAAAACGCGCCGCCACACTTACTCTGCCCGACAGCGATTTTATTCTTACGCTCGACGCCGATTCGATTCTTTTAGGCGAATATTGTTTGCGACTCGTTTACTTTTTACAGCAGCCAGGCAACGAACGTGTAGCCGTAACGCAAACCCCGTATTCTTCATTCCGGGGTGCGCGTACACGTATTGAGCGCCTCGCTGGTGCCACAACCGATATTCAGCACATTCTTCACCAAGGAATGACCTATTACGACGCAACGTTT
>DATCYU010000067.1:0-4314 GCA_036526295.1 Saccharimonadales bacterium (SeqCode)
TTTCTTCTTTTACGAGCGTTGCGATCACTTCTTCACGCTTTGCAGCCACTTCGGGGTAGTCTGCATGGTACATATCAGCAATCACTGGTACAACTTCTTCAAAAAAGTTCTGCTCAATACCTAAATCAAACGCAAAGCGAATCGCACGGCGAAGCAGACGGCGCATAACGTAGCCCTGCTCTTTGTTTGCAGGCACACAACCATCGACGGCGAGGAAAGTCGCACCGCGTAAGTGGTCAGCAATAACCCGCATGGCATTAGTGTTGTTTTCGTAGGCTTTGCCCGAAATTTTCTCTAGTTTTTCGATAATCGGCCACATAAGGCTAATTTTAAAGACATCTGGGCTATCGATTGCCGCAGCGGCAATTCGCTCAAGGCCAGAGCCTTGGTCAACATTGCGGTTTGGTAGTTTTTCAAAACCTTCACCACGGCGCACGTATTCCATAAAAACATTATTGCCGATTTCCATAAACCTGCCGCAGTCACAGTTAGGGTGGCAAAATTCACCGTATTGTTTTTTCTCGGCATCGGTGTGCTCAGAATCATCAAAACGATAGAACATTTCACTACTTGGGCCACCCGGCTCACCCTCTGGCATACCAGCAATGCCCTTACCACGCCACCACCAGTTCTTAAATGCATCGTAAAAGAATATGCGCTCACCGGGTTTCATGCCCCGTGCATAACCTTCTTCTTCTGAACCAAGGTCTGCCGTAAGGGCTTCAATACCACGGTCGGCAAATATCTTTTTGAGAAGCTCGGCGCTTTCGTTATCGCGTGGAATATTAAACTCTTCGTTGCCAATAAAGCAGGTGGCATACACTTTGTTGATGTCCAGTTTAACGACATCAAGCAGAAACTCGTACATCCATGGGAGCTGCTCTGCTTTAAAGTAATCGCCAAGTGACCAGTTACCAAGCATTTCAAAAAATACCGTGTGCCGGTTGTCACCCACATCTTCAATGTCTTGTGCACGAAGGCATGGTTGGCTGTCGACAAGACGAACGCCATCGGGGTGATCCTCTCCAAGGAGGTACGGCATAAGTGGCTGCATACCACTACCGGTAAACAAAGTAGTAGGGTCATCTTTGAGCATCAAGGCCGCGCGCGCTATTACAGTATGTTGGCGGTCTTTGTAGTACTGTAGGTAGGCGTTTCGTATATCTTGTGCATTCATACCTGCCATTATAACAGAGGTATCTACATCGATAAAGCGTATCTTTTAGTTGACAGCCCAACCACGCCAACCGGCATCAAGATCGGTTGTTGTTGAGGGGTCGCGCTGATAGCCAAACCAGCGAGCATACCCTGGATCGGTAGTAGCGATGCCTAGTCGCGGACATTCCGTGGTTTGCTGCCCCACCCACCCCTGAGTATTTTGCGTAAGACCACCATTTGAAGTGTAAAACCACACATTCCCCGACTTTGAGTAAGCGGCGATACCAAACTCCGGATCGGTACCTCCGCTACGCACACAAATTAATAAATTACGTGAGACATTGTCGCCCGTATTGGATGGCGAAGTTTGGTCATATCCGTCATGCGACACTTTTGGTACAGCACCAGATACAACCGTACCTGTACTGTCTTGCATAGTGCTAATTTGAGTTTCGCTCGTAGGGTACGTTCCTGTTGCGGCTTTATACGACTTAAGGCCTGCGGCCACACTTTTTAGGTCAGCCTGAATGGCTGTATCAAACGAGCGGTTTTTAACGCCGACATAGGTAACAATTGTAATGGCCGTTAGAATTGCAATTACTACAATAACGACAATCAGTTCTATGATCGTAAAACCTCTTTGCGCCCACGCTTTGTTTTGTACCATTATGTTTATGGTTATAGCATAGTATGCCGCTACGAAGCAACGATACCGCCGCCCAAGCATACATCGCCGTCGTACACCACAACCGACTGGCCCGCCGTAACAGCCCGCTCCGGGTCGTTAAGCTCAAGCTGTACGTCTGTAGTAGTTACGGTGAGATTTGCTTTTACGAGTGGTGCACGGTGGCGAACGCGGATTGCGTAGGAACCATTTTGTGGAGCTTGATTAATCCAATGAATACTGGTGAGCGAAATAGTTTTCTTCCAGAGTGTTTGATCGGCGAGGTCGGTTGTTACGTAGACCTCGTTTTTTTCCATATCTTTACCTACTACGTAATAGGGCAAGCCGCCGCCAACCTCAAGCCCGTGACGCTGGCCAAGGGTGTAAAAAATTGCGCCATCGTGCATACCAATTTTTTCGCCGGTTTTTTTGTCGATAATAGCTCCAGGTTTTTGCTCAACATATTGACTCAAAAAATCGCGAATGCCAATTTTGCCTACAAAACAAATTCCCTGGCTATCTTTTTTACCCGCCGTAAACAAACCGCGCGCCTTTGCCAGTTCACGAACCTCTGACTTAGTAAGGTCACCGAGCGGAAAAACAGTTTTCGCAAGCGCATCGCCCGTCACGCGGTATAAAAAGTACGTTTGGTCTTTTAGGGCATCTTTTGGTCGCGTAAGGCATACTATGTCGCCTTTTTGCACGGTACGTGCATAATGCCCTGTGGCTATCATGTCGGCGCCGTCTTCAAGCGCTGCCTCTAAAAACAGTTTGAATTTTACCTCTTGGTTACACATAATGTCGGGGTTAGGCGTACGGCCACGGCGATATTCCTCAATCATGTAATCAACGACTTTATGCTTGTATTCGTTCTCAAAATCAAATACTTTAAAATCGATTCCAAGCTGGACAGCAACGCGCTTCGCATCAGCAAGATCATCCGCCCATGGACAGCGCATGCCAGGCATATCTTGTGTCCAGTTTTTCATGTATACACCCGTTACATCGTATCCTTGCTCTTTTAAAAGAGCAGCGCTCAGGCTGCTATCGACGCCGCCGCTCATACCTACATAAACTTTTGTCATCTGGTACCTCCTAAATAGAAGGCAATGATTTTTATTAGTTCAGTCACCGCCAAAAACCAGCCGACCGGAGTAAGCCACCATAATGGAGACCATTGGTCGTCTTGGGGAACGGGGTGGTTGCGTACACTTACGCCGTCTGAGCGTGCATTGAATTCAAGCGATGCGCGGCGTTGGTGATATGCCGAAGTCACTAAAATGACCGATTTTATATTGTGCTCGGCAAAAATAGATTGTGTGTTCTCGGCATTTTGTTTGGTGGTGGCGCTGTATTCTTCAAGAATAATATCGTCGGTCGGCACCCCGGCAGCTTGCGCCTCGCGCCGCATTGCGGCCGCATTTGAAGGGCCTGATTTGTCTTGCGCAGCACCAGAAAATACAAGCTTAGGAGCCCATCCATTTTTGTAAAGCTGAATCGCTTCACGTGCGCGAGCAGTTGTGTCACCGCCGCTTACCGCAACAATAGCATCTGCCGTTTGGCACGGTGCTTGGGCCGCAGGCACGCCGCCACAACCCCGCAAATCATCGGGACTCAAATAAATTGAGAGTCCTACGATAGCGGCGACAATAAAGCCTACGGCGACACCAATAATGATTTTTATCATAACCCTACCCTTGTACGTTCACGCTGTACTTCCTCAATTATAATACTGCCCGCACGCTGCGTGTTTTCGGTAGTTGAAAGATGGCCAAGAGTTAATCGAAGGCTACCATCGGCAACTTCAGGCGCCAGGCCAATAGCGGTCAGTACGTGCGAACGAGTACCTTTATTGGCAGCACAGGCGCTACCGGTTGCAACCAGTACACCGCGTGCCTCAAGGGCAAATACAAGCCGCTCGGCGTCAAGCCCAGGAAAAGAAATATGAAGATGCCCGGGTAGTCGCCGCTTTCGGTTTCCCGATACAACTGCACTCGGGAATGCCAACGTAAGCTGTGCCTCAAGGTCATCGCGCAGTTTTCGCAGGCGCTCGGATTCACTTTTTCGGTGCCGTTCAGCTAGTTCCATTGCTTTTGCAAAACCGACCGTTCCCGCAACGTTTTCGGTTCCACTCCTCAGGCCACGCTCTTGCCCGCCACCTACAATTTGTGGTGCCAAACGAACATGTGAAGCCGCCCATAAAAGACCGGCCTGCTTTGGGCCATACACCTTACCGGCATTAAGAGTGAGTAAATCAACCCCGAGCCGCGCAACGTGAACATCAATAAGGCCCGCTCCCTGCGAAGCATCGCTATGCAAATAAAGTGGGATCGTATTGCCTTCTGCTAAACGTGCCTTACGTATTTTTTGTACTACGGCCGCAATATCACGTAGTGGCTGAACGGTGCCGAGTTCATTATTCGCCAAGGCAACACTCACCAGCTGCGTGTCTGGGCGAATGGCTTTTTCGATTGCATCGGCCGCAATAATGC
>DATCYU010000068.1:0-4738 GCA_036526295.1 Saccharimonadales bacterium (SeqCode)
CTTTTACGCGACCCTTATCAACATCGTAAGGAGTACCCTCTCGCTCTTCGTATTCCGTGTAGGCTTCACCAAGAGCCTCTTCTTCGCTGAGGGATGTTTCTTCCTGGAGTTGGCGGCGTGCGTCACTTACAAAGGCATTCAATTCAAGATTGTTCATGTCGTAGACACGGCGAAAGGCACGTTCGTCACCTGCAGCTTCGAGAGCTTCACGCAGAGCAGTACGTCGGTCACCAAAGGTTTCGTTGTTATCGTACGCTTCAACAATTGCCTTCAGTTCGTCAACGCGGCGGTGCTTAAGCTCGCCAGACACGCCATCTACGAATTCGTTCAATTCGAGATTATTCATGTCGTAGACGCGGCGAAAGGCACGTTCGTCACCGCTTGCCTCAAGACTTTCACGCACAGCGGTACGCAAATCGGCGCCTGGCGTTGCAGATTCGGGATCAAGAGATGCTTTTGCGTTTGCAATTGCATCGAGTGCATCACGACTCATCCCTTCGTAAGGGTTTTTATTCTGCTGTTCAGATTCGTTGCTTGAAACAAGCTTTTCTGACATGTGGTGGTCTCCTTGGAGAATTACTGCTTTTTGTTTATTTATTTTGGCTAATAGCTAAATCCTAGCATAGTTTGTCGCATAAGTCAAGGATAAGCGGTGTGAATTGCCTAAGAAAAATGCCCGAATTACGGGCATTTTTCCACATATTGTGACGGGCGGCACAATAAACCGTTCACTCTATTTAAGTGTTCGCTTTACGAGTGCACGTGTGAAGAACTCGAGCTTGTCGCCTTCTTCGACGAGGACTTTTTTGTCGGTTTTGAGCGAGAGGCCACACATTTCGCCCTCAAAAACCTCTTTAGCCTCTTGTTGCTGTCGTTGAACACTCACCACCTCAGCCTCAGCTATTTGTTCGTTGCCACGTAAAACTCGTACCAACGTATTGGGAACAGCCTTACCGCTCGTAACCTCACCACCGGCAATAATTTGTTCTTTTGTAATGCGGAATACGCCTTTGATAGTGAGTTTACCAACTTCAGTCTCTACTACCTCGGGGGCAAGAAGCGCCTCGATTGACTGGCGAGCATCGTCTAATAGTTCGTAAATAACCTTATAAAGGCGTACCTGAACACGATCGCGCATAGCGAGACGCTTTACGGCCGGCGGCAGTTCCACATTAAAGCCGTACACAATGGCATTTTCGCTACTTTCGGCAAGACGGATATCGTTTTCAGAGATATTGCCAACACCGCTTCCCATAATACGGAGAGTAACTTCACCACCGGTATCAACCAGGCGCAGGCTGTCTATAACAGAGGTCAGTGAACCCTGAACATCGGCCTTTACCACCACATTTACCTCTTGAGTGTTGCGTTGTTGGTTCATCATTTTAAGAAGGTCGGCACCGGTGACATTGGTGGTTGCTGCACTACGTTCGCGCTCTACACGGGCGCGTTCGGTAGCATGACGAGCTTCTTTTTCGTTTTTAACGATCGTGAAGACATCACCAAATTGAGGCAATTCTTTAAAACCAGTTACCGTAACAGGGGTTGAAGGACTAGCTTCTTTAATGGCCTTGCCCCTAAAGTCAAGGAGTGTACGGATCTTGCCATAAGCCGTGCCAGCAACCAAGAAATGGCCCGGCTTGAGCTTACCCTGCTGCACTAAGAGGCCCACGACAGCACCACGGCCGGTTTCCATGTGCGATTCAATAACGAGGCCTTCGGCTGGAACATCGATATCAGCCTTGAGCTCTTCAAGATCAGCCACCAAAAGGACCATGTCGAGCAGTTTGTCGATATTTTGGCCAGTTTTTGCGCTAACCTCGACCATAACGGTGTCACCACCCCATTCCTCTGGGTTAAGGTGATGCTCGGTGGCAAGTTGGGTTTTAACTAACTGTGGGTTGGCCGTGTCTTTATCAATTTTATTGATAGCAACAACAATTTTTGCGCCAGCGTTTTGAGCAAAACGGATTGCTTCAACAGTTTGCGGCTTGACGCCGTCATCGGCTGCAACCACGATCACGACAACATCGGTGAGCGTAGCACCGTGTTGCCTTAATGCCGCAAAAGCCTCGTGGCCAGGCGTATCAAGCAGCGTAATTGGGTGGTTGTTTCGCACGGTTTGATATGCGCTAATATGCTGGGTAATGCCACCAGCCTCACCTTCGGTGGTTTTCGTGCCCAGAATGGCATCGAGTAGACTGGTTTTACCGTGGTCAACATGCCCCATAACAGCCACGATTGGCGGACGATCAACCGCCTTATCTGACAGCTGATGCGACTTGCGCTCGGGCGCCGGAGCGCTTTCGCGCTTTTCGAGGGCTACATCAAGCCCTAGCTCCTCAACAATAATCGTTGCCGTTTCAAAATCAATCCGTTGGTTAATAGTGGCAACAATGCCGTTTTTAAAAAGCTCGCCGATAAGCGTGGTGACGGGCAAATTGAGCGTCTCAGCTAATTCGCCAACAGTAATCGAGTCAGAAATGACCAGTACTTTTTCTTGGCTCATGCGTATAGCTCCTTTCTGCCCGCCAACACCGGCGAACTTTTAGGCCATGGTGTTTGTTAAAATGGGCTTATTTTTTCTTGTCGGCAAGGCTCAAAGAGATCTTGCGGTTGTCTTTGTCGATGTCGAGTACAACAAAGTTCTTGCGTTCGTTGAGCGTGAAGACCTTTTCGGGATCAACATCATTACCATCACCAAGTTCACTCACGTGAACAAGTGCCTCAACGGCTGGGCTGATCTGGACGAATGCACCAAATGGGGTGATACGAGTCACAGTACCTTCAACCTTATCACCAGGCTTGAATTGATCAACTTCGTCGAGCCATGGGTCTTTGGTGAGTTGCTTAATGCTGAGACTTAAGCGATCTTTGTCGATTGAGATGATCTTGGCTTTAATGGTTTGACCAACCTTTACGTAATCACTTGGGTTGTTTACACGCTCCCAGCTGATTTCTGAGATGTGAACAAGACCTTCGATGCCTTCAACATTTACAAATACACCGAAGTCGACAACACCAGTTACTACACCGCTCACGGTATCGCCAACCTTAAGCTTTTCAAAGCGCTCAGCGAGGCCTTCTTTAACGGCTTCTTTTTCACTAAAGATGAGCTTGTTAGCCTTGCGGTCGCTATCAAGAATACGAACCTTGAGGTTTTTGCCTACAAGTGCATTAAGACGTTGCAAAATTTCGTCTTTGTCGCTTGAACCAACGCGTGGGTAGTGTTCTGCAGATAGCTGTGAAACTGGTAGGAAGCCGCGGACGCCTTCGTACTCTACCAAGAGGCCACCACGGTTTGCGTCATATGGTGAAACTTCGATAATTTCACCGCTTTCCATTTTAGCGGCAACTTCTTCCCAGCCGCGGTCTTTAGCGGCCTTGCGGAGTGAAAGTAGCGAGTAGCCGTTGTCGAGCTCCGCATCAACCACGCTAGCGGTAACTTCGTCGCCTTCTTTGAGCGAGCGAGAGAAACCAACCTCGCGGCGCGGTACGTAACCTACACCTTGCGCACCAAGATCGATCAGCACTTCGTGTTTGCGAAGCGAAAGAACCGTTCCTGTTACCATTTCCCCTGCTGCTAATTGCTTAACGCTATCTTCGTGAGAAGCGAGCAAATCATCCATTGTTATTGTGGCTTTTGTTGCCATAAGTCTTAAAAGACTCCTTCCTTAATTGATATTTCTGGAGACACGCCTAAAGAGCGGAACACCTAGATTACTTCTATTGTACCTCATATAGAGGTAAAAAGTCAAAGCGAGAGCTCGGGACGACGAGAACGCGCGTATGCAACTGCCGTGAGACTCAGAAGGCCAACCGCTAAAATGCTACCCGTAAGGCTAACTGGGCCGGTATGAGGCAGTTGAGTTGCTCCACTCGCAGGCTGTTGTGGAGTGTTATTGCCGCTAGATACTGAGGTGTCGTCAGGATTTTTCGCCCCTGTATCAGCTGGGTTTTGATTGCCGTTATTGTTAGCGGCAACTGGAGGATTGTTTTTATTCTCTTGAGGAGCTTCCTGCTGTGCCATAGTTGGCCGTGTGGTTATTTGACGCAAGGTATAGGCACTCCCTATTAGTAAGGCCGCCATGATGATTGCGGTTACAATGAATCCCAGCACCGAACCACCCCTGTTTACACGCGCCATTTTTCTCTCCCTCTGTTTTCTTAATACCTACTATACTGTTTTATCAGACAAAGCGCAATTTATTTGTTATATGCTACACTACTAGTATGTTAGTGACGGTCGATACAGGGGGAACGAAGACACTCGTGGCCAACTTTGGTCGCGACGGTCGTATTGGCCGATCGGTCAAGTTTCCCACCCCAAAAGACCCGAACGAATATATCGCGACACTTAGAACTACTCTTCAAGATATGTACGGCCACGAGCATGTTGATGCTCTGGTAGTCGCACTACCTGGAATTATCGATAACGGTGTTGCCATTTGGTGCAATAACCTTGGTTGGAAAAACTTTGCAGCCCAAAAACTCCTTACTGGCGTACTCGGGAGCGCCCCTGTTTTTATTGAGAACGATGCCAAGCTTGCCGGCCTAGCCGAAACTCGTGCGATCCGTCCCATGCCCGCCTCATCGCTCTATGTGACTATTAGTACAGGAATAGGCACCGGTATTATTACTGATGGCAAAATCGACCCAGGCCTCAGAAAGAGCGAGGGTGGACGCATGCTGGTTGAATATGATGGGATGTTGCGCGAATGGGAGAGTTTTGCATCGG
>DATCYU010000069.1:0-3851 GCA_036526295.1 Saccharimonadales bacterium (SeqCode)
GGCGATCGGTATCTACCGAATTGCAACAAAATATTGCTTCAAGTGCACCATTTGATGTTACGCCTAAGTCTGACAATTCGCCTGCAACGCAAACATCGCGTTATGTGAAGCGTGATGGTGGTGGTCGCTTGTGTCTTGGCAACTACACCTATGTCTGGAATTATGGTTCGGCATTAGCGGGTGGCCCTGGCGCACCTGCCATCTATAACAAATACAACGACGGAACATCTGTTCGCTTTGCGAAGGTGCAGGATGCAGGCGGCGCCCTGTGTTCAGACGTGAACACTATTGTTACCCGTTCGCAGGCAACTGAACTTCTTTCTACTGGTGATCGCGATCTTGTATTACACTCATTTGTTATCACGCAAACATCAAGCGACGCTACGACCGATCAAGCGCTCTATGCAATCACTATGGTTATTGGAACGAATGATCGTCAACAGTTAACGGCCGACAACACTTCATGTAAACCGCCAGCTGCAGGTGTGGGTGATGAAAATTATTGTTCGGTTAACCAATGGGATATCATAGCACGAGCGGGTAATAAAGCAGGGGAGCAATAAAATGGGTGGTAGTATGATGAAAGATAAACAACGAGGTGCCGTATCATTATTTGTTGTTATCTTTGCCGCGCTTCTTATGACCGTTGTGACGGTTGGGTATATTCAGTTAATGCTTCGTGATCAACAGCAGGCAACCTCGAGCGATTTGTCGCAAAGTGCCTATGATTCTGCGCAAGCTGGCGTTGAAGACGCAAAGCGTCTCCTGCTTCTTAACCAGGCGTGTAATAACGGAACAGCCCCTTCTACGATTAACTGCGCTACCATTCAAAGTGCGCTCACGCCAACGGCGGGGCAATCGCAGACTACCTGTGATACGCTTGCAAAATCTGGAATCGTTGGCCAAACAAATAATGAGACAATCATCCAAAAAAATGAATCCGATACTAACTCGGCTGCCCTTAACCAGGCGTATACCTGTGTGAAAGTTGGGGTGAACACCGACGATTACAAGAACTCTCTTGCGGTAAACGGATCAGGCATGGTGCCAATTCGTGGGGTGAGCACGTTCGATAGTATTGAGCTCAGCTGGTTTAGCATTAATGACGTTTCATCAACAACCACCAGTCAAACAATTGGTTTTCCAAGCAGCGGAGCAGGTGTAGGTTTGCCAGCAATGGGCACCCAATGGCAGTTTAATTACCCATCACTTATGCGGGTTCAGCTCATGCAAACAGGCAGTAGTTTTAAATTAACCGATTTTGATGATAGCCAAGCAGGCAACCGAAGTGATGCAAACACACTCTTTCTATACCCATCTGCCACAGGTGTTGCTAACTTCGATTTTGCCCTTGATGCCCGGAGGAGCCCAACCGGCACGCCGTATCAGGTAAGGTGTAATACAAGTTTTGTGAATGGTGAATACGCATGTACGGCAACTATTAAACTGCCTACTCCTATAGACGGCAGTATCGGAAACCGAAATGCATTCCTTCGCTTAACGTCACTTTATAACGGTGCACACTACCGAGTTCGCTTAAAAAACGGTCCGAGCTATGTACAATTGAACCAAGTTCAACCAATTGTTGATTCAACCGGCCGAGCCGACAACGTATTTCGCCGGGTTCAGGCTCGGGTTGAGCTAACGGGTGACTTTACCTTCCCCGAGGCGAGTGTTGATATGCAAGGTAATTTGTGCAAAAACTTTGTAATAACCGATGCAGAGTCTGGCTATAGCGGAACGCCTACCTGCACGCCGTAAATAAATTATTCGGTATCGCTGTGAAACTTCTCGTAAACTTCACGTAAGTGCTGGTCGGTTACGTGTGTATATACCTGAGTAGTGCTGATGTTACTGTGACCAAGCATTGACTGCACACTGCGAAGATCGGCACCGTTCATCAAAAGATCGGTCGCAAAGCTATGTCGCATCGTGTGGGGGCTTACGTGCTTAGTAATACCAGCAAGACGCGCATATTTGTTAATAATGCGCTGTACACTTCGGGTTGTTAAGCGTCGATAATCTCCCGATGTACCAGCGACGTTATTGCGGCTGTAGCTCAAAAAAAGGGGAGGTAGGTTATCTAAACGTGCCGATAGGTAATCCTCAACCCGCAAGGCGGCAGATTCACCAATAAATACTGGCCGGTCTTTTTGGCCTTTACCACGCACCATAAATTCACGTCGCTTCGTGTTCACGTGATCTCGATTTAAGTTAACAAGTTCTGATACGCGCAAACCGCTCGAAAAAAGCAGTTCAATAATTGCGCGGTCGCGGAGGCCTTTTTCGCTATCGAGTGGTATAGCATCGAGCATGCGAGTGACCTCGTCGTAGTGCAAAAATGTCACTTGGCGCCGAACAACTTTAGGCAGCTCAATTTTTTCTGGGCTCAGGCTTGGTATGTCACGTTTGGACAAATAATTTAAAAAACCGCGCAGGGCAATAAGGTGGTAGCCCTGAGTAATAGTAGCTAATTCGTCCTCATTGTCATTTTTGTAACGGTTTAGCCACAGCCGGTATTTACGGATTACCTCTGTAGTTATTTTTGCAACTTGTATGTCGCCAGTAAATTCCACAAAACGCTCCAAATAGAGCTTGTAGTTTTCGGCTGTTTTTGCTGAGCGGCCACCCTCAACCTCTAGGTGTTCGATGTAATCCAAAAGCAGTTCACTGACGTACATACTCCTAGCATAGCGCAATTCGTTGCATTTTGGGGTGTTGTTGGTTGTGTAATTCATTCCCGAGGCCGGTCTCTGTTATTACTACCGTTTTTTTGATATAATCAAAAAAAGCTAAGACTTAGGAGAAGCGATGGAAAAGACGTTAGTTATATTAAAGCCGGATGCCATTCAGCGTGGACTTATAGGTGAAATCATAGGACGATTCGAAAAAGTTGGGCTAAAGATAGTTGGCGCTAAGATGCTCGTAGCGTCTGACGCCTTGCTTGGAAAACACTATCCCATCGAACGCCGCGAGTTTATCGAAGGAATGGGTCAAAAGAGCCTAGATAACTATAAAGAACTTGACATTGATCCTGTAGAGGCTCTCGGGACAGATGATCCATATGAAATCGGAAAACAGATCCTTCAGTGGATGCTCGATTATCTTCAAAGCGGTCCAGTCCTCGCCATGGTTATTGAGGGTCCACACGCGATTGCGCTTGTTCGTAAGCTTCGGGGGCATACGCTGCCGACAATGGCAGCACCAGGGACTATTACCGGTGACCTCTCGTTTGATTCATCATCGTTGGCAAATGGGGCCAAACGACCAATTAAAAACCTAGTTCATGCATCAGGCAATAAGGAAGAGGCGGAATTTGAGGTGAACCTTTGGTTCACTAAAGACGAGCTATTTGAATACGATACCATTCATCAAGCTCACATGAAATAAACATATGCTACATAAAGACAGCAGCCAACCGGCTGCTGTCTTTATGTGGTACAATAACCCCTGGTATGCCTCGGTAGCTCAATTGGATAGAGCAGTTCCGTCCTAAGGAAAAGGTTGCAGGTTCGACTCCCGCCCGGGGTACCATTAAAAACAGATCGGCCAAATGCCGATCTCTTTTTATGCGTCGCGGTTTGCTATAATGGCGGTATGAGTAAAAAAGACGAACCGGAGCAGCTCGACTTTGATGGGCAGCGTGACGGTGAGCAACTGCTTTTTGTCTTCCGTCGTCATATTATCGCTATGCGCAAGGGGTTTTATCTGCTTGCTATTCCGTTTACCATCTCGGCTATTCCGCCGCTTATTTGGCAGACAAACCTTGAACTGTTTTTGGTGCCACTGGCGGGATTGATTATTGGGTTGCTGCTATTTTCCTACCATTTTATTATGTGGTATTTCACGAT
>DATCYU010000070.1:0-6393 GCA_036526295.1 Saccharimonadales bacterium (SeqCode)
TGCAAACCAGGTATACGCGGTCGACACCAACTTTTTTGCCGGTAACGACATTCTTTTTTACGACCCTACTTGTGCCTATACCGGCTCTACCGATTCGCTCTCTGGTAGCGATATACCAGCCAAAGTTTGGAACTTTTTAAAAGGACAGGGGCTTTCTGATGAGCAGACGGCCGGTGTTATGGGTAACATGCAAGCCGAATCTAACATGGTACCAACACGTCACCAAAGTAGTGGCAATAACGTGTATGCCGACGGCGGCTCGGGTAATGCGTGGGGACTTTCACAGTGGGACGGCAGCCGTCGTTACACATCACCCGACAAAGGCATCCTCGGTAAGTTAAAAACTCAACAATCTGCTCTTATTAAGTACACCGATATTCAATATGACTGGATCCGCAACCAAGGAGCCCAGGCAAAGATCCCCCCGGCCGACCTTGATTCCCTTACGCTCTTTGAGCTCAACTATCTGGTTCAAGAGAGCAAATCTCGCCCCGTTACCGCAAAGGGATATGGTGATGCCGGTAGCGAATGGAACACTCTAAAACAGCAAAAGAACATTGAGGATGCCACTGTTTTTTGGCACAACAACTTTGAGGTCTCTGCCGACAGCCCCCAACAGGTTATTAGCAACCGTGGTGGTGCTGCAAAAGATTTCTATAATAAATTTGCCGGCAAAAGCACTGGGACAAGCACAAGTACGGGCTCAACCTCGAGCAGCTCATCAGCGGGGAGCGCGCAGGCGCCGGTGGTTTTTCTCGACCCGGGACACGGTGGTGCAATTTCACCATATATTGATCCCCAAAGTGGTCTAAAAACAGCCGAGACCTACAACACTCCTGAAACCGAGAACGTCTTAGATGTTGCAAACCGTGTAAAAACCGCGCTTGAAGGAGCCGGGTATCAAGTGGTAATGTCACGCACTACCAATAGCCAGCAGGTTAAGTTCCGAGACCGTTCAAATGCCGCCGAGGCCGCAAAAGCATCCATTGGTGTCAGTATTCACACCACACCCGGCGACATCAACCAAGCATGGCCACAACGCGTTGGAACCTACCGCCAATACAACGGCCACAAAGATACCTTTACTAACCAAACGACCGCTCAAAAAAGCGAGGCCTACGCCAGTATTTTTGCAAAAACACGTACCGCGTCTGAAAACCATTCGGTAACTACCGACCCAGGTAATACTCAAGAGCTAGATTCATTTAGTCGCAGCGGGATTGATTCTAAAGGTAATATTCCGCTCATTGCCCTTTGGGCGCCCGATGTACCGTGGGTATACAACGAAATTGGACAAGATCAATCAACAGCTATCTCAGACCAACTCAAACAAAAGTATGCCGATGGAATTATAAAGGGTGTCGAAGAAGCTCTCCCGTACACCAAAAAAGATCAATGTGGAAATACCGTTGCCGTAAGCGGTGATTTTGACAAAAAGCTTTTAGACTACGCATGGCCAGACTACCGAGGAAAAACAACTGCCGCTACTCCGCTTTATACCTCAGAGGTTATCAATACAAAAGACAGTGACCGATACATTGGCGGTACGACTTTCCCCGGTATTGACTGTGGTGGTTTTGTAACCAATCTCCTCATTAACAGCGGTTTTGAACCTAAATACAACTATGGCGGAAGTAAAAAGAACGGTGCCGGGCCAACCGGAACACAAGACGCATGGGCATCTAAAAACTGGCAGACATTAGGTAAAGGGGGGAGTGTTGACGTTGCAAAGCTCCAAAAAGGTGATGTGGCAATATCTGGTACCCACACCTTTGTGTTTGTTGGTAACGTGGCCAATTTCCAAAGCAACCGCGCCTCAGCATCACTAAACGAACGTGCACCAATGGCAGGTAAAGAAAGCCTTGTTGATAGTGCCTTTACTTGGTACAGAAAGAAGTAGGGAGAGAATTTATGTTTCGCACACTACCCACATCAGCTAAACTAGGAATATTTGCCGCCATTATTGCTACTATAGGGCTCATTGGCTACGGCATATATCTCCAAACATCAAATGCCGGTAAAATACCCGTTACTGTTATGGTAGCGCCAAACGACGCAACCATAACCCTTGACGGCGCTAAAATCAACGCTGGCACAATTTATTTGGTTCCCAATAAAAATTATACGTTCTCGGCCAGTAAAAGTGGGTTTGTCTCAAAGTCAACCAACCAGTATATTACCTCATCAAATACCTTTGTTGGTCTTGAGCTGCTCCACGCCGATGGCACAGCCGATCAAAACACCGATCAATACCTACAACTTGAAGCTCAAGCTGGAAGGGCAGCGAACGACAAAGGCCAGGCACTCTCCGACAAATACCCCATCGTCGACAAACTACCAATTCAAAATTACATTTACACCATTGGCTACAAGGCCGATCCAGCCGACCCAAGCAATAATTCAATTATAATAACAATAGACGCCGCCCCAGGCTATCGAAACGGCGCACTTCAAGCCATTCGCGATCTTGGCTATGATCCGTCACAATATAAAATAGAGTTTTATAACTATACGAACCCATTTAAATCATGAACAGACGAACTATCACCCTACTGATCATTACCGGCATTGTTGCCATAGCACTTATTATTGGCGGCGTTTTGTTTCAATATTACGCCTCGTTTCATAAGGTAACAATTGAAATCAAAAGGCCCGAGCTGACGGTTGATATTTATAGAGCCAATCCTAATGCCGAAGAGATGGATGCCACGAGCGGGACGAAAATTACTACCACTAGCGAAACTAAAACGTTATCCCTCCAGGCAGACAAATATTACGTGCTTCCGCAAGGTGATAAATACGACAATTCGGCTATTCCGTTTACTATTAAAGATAAAGACGCGACCATTTCCGTTAACCCCGGTTTTTCAAATACCTACTTAACCTCGCTTCTCCAGCAAGAGTTATCTACCGTTAAAAGTGTTATGCTTACCAAATATCCGTTCATTACCACCGGCTTTAAGTTAAACGACGGTAAATTATATGAAGACGGCACCTGGTACGGCACAACGCTCATACAAAACGCTGATCCGGGTAGTAATGGCGATGTATACCGCACCGTTCTTCATAAAGTAAACGGCACATGGCAGTTCGTGGCAACACCCGCAATAATTATCTCAACCCTCGATCACAAAGACATTCCCGAGACCGTTTTAAACGACCTCAACCGCCAAAGCGGTTACTAAAGCTCGGTTACATAATTAGTATGCAAGTTTGAGTTGTTAGTTGCTGACGTAATAATGATTTGGTTTTTCTTTGTTAAATCAACTAGGTAATTTTGGCGTTCTTTGTCGAGCTCGCTAAAGACATCGTCGAGTAGAATAACAGGGTTCTTTCCGGTGAGCGCCTCGATTATCTCTACCTCTAAAAACTTTAGGGCCAATACAATTGAACGAACTTCACCCCTTGAAGCAACCGAGAGAGCAGGGGAATTATTAAACTCAAACAGCACATCATGGCGATGCGGACCCACCGACGTATAGCCAAGCAGCGCATCGCGTTCACTAGAACGATGCAATTCAGTCAAAAGGTGTTGCGCCGAGGTATCAAACGGGTAGGCTACAGAAACCACATCGTGCGTGTGGGCGATCGCCTCATATACCGCATTCAGACGCTCGTTAAGCTGTTTTGCAAAGGTAGCTCGCTGCTGCGTTATATATGCTCCATGTTCGCTTAAAGCCACATCCCACGCAAACATACTACTACTTGTTGCATCACGCTTTAAAAGCGCGTTACGCTGCTTTAAGGCACGTTCATAGCGCCTGAGCGATACGGCGTACTGTGGGTCGAGCTGCGCAATAAAGCGATCAATAAATTGCCGCCGCCGTGTAGGTGAACCGTGTAAAAGCCGCAGATCATCTGGCTCAAACAGCACAATAGGGTATTTATACTTTTCAAGAAGGCGGTAGTTAGTTTTTGTATCAATAATGAATTGTTTTTTACCACTCGGCCGCGAAGGGTCAAATTTAACCGTTCTAATACCACCGTTTGTATAAGAGACATCTATACGGTACCATGAAGCTCCTTGCTGCAGTACGTCGCTATCAGAGCCTTTAAACGACGAGCCTTGAAGCGCAATATAAAGTGCCTCAATAAGCGAGGTTTTACCGCTTCCGTTCGCCCCCGTAATGAGGGTGACATTAGGGGAAATAGTAAGATCGTACAATTCGTGCACTCGTACATGTTGCACTGCTAGTCGTGCAATTTGCTCCATAAGTTAACTCTTTAGGGGCATAATTATATGCTTGTAGTTCACGTCTTTTGCTTTAGCCGTTAGTACGCATGGCGCAAGCTTTCCGCTAAATCTAAATTCAACCTCTTGGCCGTCTACAGCCGCCAGCGCCTCACTTAAATACCTTGAATTAAGCGTTACTTGGCCATCAGCACTAATATCGGCCGTTGTTTTTGAGGTATTTTCCCCAAGCTCTGAAGCGATCGAGTGGATAGAAAGTGTCTGGCTTTCCTTGTCGGCACTAAGCGTTACGCTGCCGCCCGAGTCGCGCGCAAAAAGACCAGCAATCTTCGTAATGCGAACAAATTCAGTGGTTTTAAGCGTCATAACTGTTTCAGAATTTGCAGGAATAAGCTCGCGGTAGGGTGGAAAGTTTCCATCAATTAAGCGGCTTGTTATTTCAGCCTCACCAACCCTAAAGCGTACCTGAGTTTCATCAAATAGCGTTTCTATCTCGGAAACATCGTCGCTAATAGTACGAATTACCTCTTGAAGGGTTGAGGTAGGAATAATAGCCGCAACCTCGCTCTGTGTTGCTACAAGCCGGCGTTCTGAAAGACGGTAGCCATCGGTAGCTGCAAGGTAAAGATTTCCTTCAAATGAATGCCAGTATACACCAGTTAAAACTGGGCGAGTCGCATCACTACTACTGGTAATAATCGTTTGTGAAACCGCTTGTTTAAAATCGGCTACGTTAATACTGTATTGAACCGATGACGATTCGTCGATCGTGGGGAGTTCTGGAAACTCATCGGCAACCACGCCGTTGATAACAGAAGTGTAGCCTTCGGTTGAAATAGTTAAATGACTATCTTGAACTTTTAGTTCAACCGCACCTTTCGGTAAGCTCGAAACAAATTCACTTACAAGGCGAGCGGGTATAGTAATTGCACCAGGCGTTACAACTTTTGCTCCAACATAATGAGTTGAGGCTATTTCTAGGTTAGTTGCTGCAATTAACAGTCGATTGCCGTCGGTTCGTAACAGGATGTTGCTAAGAATAGGAAGCCCTGCCTTACTGCTTGCGACCCGGCCAACATTACTAAGTGCTTTAGCGAGATTTTCTTGAGTTACAGAAAGTTCCATTACTATTACCTTTCTTTAAAATTTTCTTTGGTGGTACTAATAGTAGGTGCTGTGGAAACTGGGTAAAAATAGTGTTCAGACAGAGGTGAGAATGCTATTTTTAGTGGGGAAAAGTACTGTGAATAAAACGGGATAAAGGAGGGGATGAACCGAGCTTTTACACTCCTTGACGTTCTCATCTTCACCCACACTGCCATGTACGTGGATAACTGAGCACTATTTTTACCGCGTGTTGTCCAAAGTTCGTACACATGTTTTCCACTGGCGCTAGGCATAGAGTTTCTCCCGAATATCAGCAACTTGTTCGCGAATTAAATAATCGAGTTTAATAGCCTTTTCGATTTTTTCGACCGAGTGAATGGCGGTTGTATGGTCTTTGCGACCAAGTTCGCTAGCGATCTTTGGAAAACTAAGGTGAAGTTCGCTTCGCAAAAGATACATGGCGATCTGTCGCGGTACTACAATATGTTTGTCGCGTTTGGCGCTACAAATTTCACCGGCGTCAATTTGAAAATGGCGCGCTGTTTTATCGATAATTTGTTTTGGCGTTACGTGCTGTGGCCGTGAATGCCGCACGTTGCCCAGTAGACCTTCGGCGGTTGAAATATCAGGCGCAACACCACGCATCTCAGCGTAAGCGAGTAATTGATTAAGGGCGCCCTCAAGCTCACGAATGTTGGTTTTGATATTATTTGCTAAATATTCTACGGTATCGCGGTGAAGTTCTACGCCCGACAGTGCCGCCTTGGTTTGTACGATGGCGCACCTGGTTTCAAAATCAGGCATCTGAATATCAATAGCCATACCCCATTCAAAGCGGCTACGCAGACGCTCAGTAAGGGTTGGAATACTCTTTGGTGGCTTGTCGCTACTAATGATGATCTGCTTGTTGCTCTGGTGGAGAGCATTAAAGGTATGAAAGAATTCTTCCTGAGTCTTTTCTTTTCCAGCGATAAACTGCATGTCGTCTACAATAAGCACATCAACATTGCGGTATTTGTCGGCAAAACCTTTCTTTTTGAAACGGATGGTGTCCATGTATTCTTGCACGAATGTTTCCGAGCTAATGTAAAGAA
>DATCYU010000071.1:0-2069 GCA_036526295.1 Saccharimonadales bacterium (SeqCode)
TTACAGCCTTGGCTCTACCATTCTTATTGTGTTAGGAATGATTCAACTATTTACCACCAAGTACACCGCCAGGAGCTATATTATTACTGCCTGGATGATCCTTTTGGCGCCTGTACTGCTTATAAACCCAGGTTTTATTAGCATTACTTTTGTTCCAGTACTGCTTTTGATGGCCATGGGAATCGGCTTACTACTTAACAGCTGGTACAGTCTGTTTCCGCGTAACCCCTACGCACGCCTTGCAGGCTTATTACCGCTCACAATTTTAATTGGCGGCCTGGTATTTTCGGGCATGGGCCGGTACATGTATGGTTACACGTACGACCCAAAAACAGCAAGCCATTTTACGCGCGACCTCACCACACTCAACCAGCAAATCAAAAATAATAAAAGCACAACGCTCCTCATTACATCACCCGACGAAAAACCATTTTACGCGGTTGTAGCGCAGCACACTGAAAAACTTTCGGTTATCGACACCAACGAACCAGTTACGGTTAATGCCGCACCGACCATTATTATTACTCACGCCGCTCACAAAACGAACACCGCACCCAATTTGTATCGCATTATTACCGACACAACTTCAAGTAACGCCGATCGGTTTTACATCTATAAAACTGATCAGAAATGACGTATACTAGGTAGGTAATTTACGGAGGAAACAAACGTGGCATTTGATCAAATGAAGATGTTAAACCAGCTGCGCAAAGTTCAAAAAGACCTTGCAAAAGAAATTATTGAGGTTGAAGCCGGCGATGGCGCTGTTGTCGTGCAAATTTCGGGTGAATTAAAAATCAAAAGCGTTAAGATTGATCCTGAACAAGTTGACCTTGAAGATATTTCAGAACTTGAACACTGGATCGAAATTGCCGTTCGTGACGGCCTTGCAAAAGCTCAAGAAGTCGCTTCGGAAAAAATGAAGCCGTTTATGGGCGGGCTCGGTAACTTAGGACTCTAAAAGGCACATCTTGACGCAGATTCTACCTTCAGCGCTCGCTCGGGTTATCGACGAGCTTGGCCGGCTACCCGGTGTTGGTGCACGCACCGCGGAACGCTATGCGTATTTTTTGCTGCGTGCCAATTCGCACACCACCGACAAACTCGCTACGAGTATTGCCGAACTGCATGATCGCGTCAAAACCTGCCCCATAACCTTTGCCCTCATAGATGCTGATCAAGAAGTATCATCACTTTACTCAAGCCCGAGCCGCAATAAGCACCTTATTGCGGTTGTTGAGGAACCGCTCGATATTGTAGCAATTGAGCGAACGGGGCAATACCACGGTACCTACCATGTACTTGGCGGCGCAATTTCTCCCATCGACGGTATCGGCCCTGAACAGCTTCATATACCCGAGCTGCTCAAACGTATTGAAGATGATTCGGTTGAAGAAGTGATTATTGCCACTAATGCGAGTGTTGAGGGTGAATCTACCGCTCTCTTTTTACAGCGTCATATACAAGATGCCAATAGCCGCGTTACAATAAGCCGTCTTGCCAGAGGAATACCCGTTGGCGTCGATCTTGAGTACGCCGATCAAATCACCCTAACCCATGCCCTCGAGGGCAGGAGGAAGCTCTAATGTACGACAAAGCTATAGAACTTATTGGCGTAGCCAAGAAAATTGTCGTCATTCAGGGCGAGAACCCCGACGGCGACAGCTTAGGTAGTAGCCTTGCGATCGAAGAAATACTCGGCGACCAGGGCAAGGCCGTTAGCCTATACTGCGCAACCGATGTTCCAAAATATATGCGTTACATTAAGGGCTGGGACCGCGTGGAATCAACCTTTCCAACCGACGCCGACATGGCGATTATTGTTGATACCAGTGCTGATATTCTCGTAAGTAAAGCACTTGAAACGCCCGGCGTGCGTTCCTTTTTAGAAACCCACCCGGTACTCGTTATCGACCACCACACCACAGAGTCAAACTTAAGCTTTCCTCACACCATGCTCGCCGAAGAAGCCGTAGCCACGGGCGAAATTTTGTACCGACTTGCCACGGTAGCCGATTGGCGCATTAACGAGCAGGCAGCCGAAGACATGCTGATTGCCGTTATGTCTG
>DATCYU010000072.1:0-8942 GCA_036526295.1 Saccharimonadales bacterium (SeqCode)
CTCAACATGCTCGCGTAGGGCCGGTTTTGCCTTGGCCTCTTTTATAAGCTTAGGCAAGTGGCGGTCAATTGATTCAAGGTCGGCAAGGATTAGTTCGGTATTGATGACGTCGATGTCGTTTTGGGGATGAACACGGTCGGCGACGTGAACAATATCGTTGTTCTCGAACGCTCGTACAAGGTGTAGAATAGCGTCACATTCGCGAATATTTGCTAAAAACTTGTTGCCCAGGCCCTCACCCTTAGAGGCGCCTGCCACCAGGCCGGCGATATCAACAAAAGTAACGGTAGCGGGTACGATTTTTTGAGAATGGTAGAGTTCGGCTAACTTTGTGAGCCGCTCGTCGGGAACGGGCACAATACCCGTGTTGGGCTCAATGGTGGCAAAGGGGTAGTTGGCTGCCAAAATATTGTTATTTGTCAGCGTGTTAAATAAGGTAGATTTGCCGACATTCGGCAAACCAACGATTCCAATTGATAAACTCATATTAACCATAATACCTCTGTTAGGTCGACTATTCAATTGGCTGAAGGTATTTGAAGCCGCTCGTTGCGTGGTTCATAATCCTTATGCTACTATGGCTATAACAACCTAAAAGGGGCTGGCAAAGGCAAATGAAACGGGCGAGGACGCTGATAATTATAGCCATTATCATTATGGTGATTGTGGTAGCTAGCTCTATTGCGGCTATTTGGTGGAGCAATTATCAGACGGCACAGAAAAATCAGTCGAGTAACAATGGCACTAACTCGGGCCAGTCGAACACGCAGTTTCAGCAACTTCCGGCCGAAAAAACGGCCGATAACGCCGATAAGATAGCGTATGAGGGAAATGTGCAAGGTGGTGTGCAAGAGCTCGACAACGCCATTAAAAATACCACCGATAAAAGCCAGCTTTTTATTTACTATTCGCGTAAAGCAACACTTCTGCTGAATAATAATCAGCTTAGCGATGCGCTTGATGCTGCAAAACAGGCGTATCAAATCAATCAAACTTCAGAAAGTGCCTCGCTGGTTGGGCAAATTGCCGAGAAAATGAACGACAAAGCAACGGCTATTACATATTACCAAAACGCACTCGACCATATCGACCAAACCGATCCATATGCTAAAAGCGATGCAGATTACTTCAATGGTAAACTGGCCACCCTAAAGGGAGGACGGTAGTGAAAGCTGTTGTTACTACAATTCGTTCGTTCCGCCTCTTTCACTGGGCAGTATTTGCCCTTGTTGGTATTGCAACGTTTACGGTGGTGTATCACCAACAAACCGATGCCGCGTGTTACCTGGGAAGGGTACTGGGGCGAACCTGTTACCGTGGCTACTTTAACAACGTCGATGACCGCGGTGGAACAAATGTGCTCCCCGTAATCTCAAACGGGCAAGCGCTGCCGAGTTCAAGTATTAATAGTGCAGATTCACTGGTCGATCTTTTATATAGCGCGTATCGAAGCGGTAATAATCAAAAAAGAACGGGTGCCGCATTTATTTATAACACTATGATGAACCACAATGCTCCTGGTATAGGTCGTAATGTGTCGGATGCGCAGTGGAATACGCTACGCATTGCCCTTAGAGGCTTGGATACCGCGAAAAAGATTCGGTGGGATGTAAATGTTAGCGCCTCAATTAACAGCTATTGGCAGGGAACATTCGATGGCTTTAACCCAGATGGAACCAACGATGACGATGCCTACTACGACAATTACAAAAACGAACCGGGCATTGAGATTCGCGATTACAACAACAATGTCATTTACAAGATTCTACGACGCTGTGCAAACCCAATTGGTGCGCCAGGCGGCGGTATTCCCAATCCGCAAAATTACACGCTAACGCCGCATGTTGATGCTATTTCGCCTACTCAAATCGAAGCTGGTAGTAAAATGACCGTTAACTCGAGTGTCGATAACATTGGTAATACCAGTAGTCCTTCAACAAGGTGGGAGATTACACAAATTAACGTGAACCCTGGCAAGCAAGCTCCCCACGAAAACAACGCGGGCGCAAACCCACTCGCGCCTTGCCAAAGCGGTGGCGGTGCCCCCGCTGGTGATTATTTCCGCGACGGTAACTCTACTTGTAAAAATGTGGCGAGTGGCAACGGCGTCTTTAATCTTGGTTCGCCATCACCTAATTTAAGACCTTCGGTTAGCGGGCTCGATGTTGGTGATTTGCCTGTAGGAACGCGGGTGTGCTTTGCACTGTCGGTGCAGCCGCACTCCAATACCGACGGTAACTGGATGCATTCAAACCCTGTCTGTACGGTGATTGGTAAAAAGCCGAAAGTGCAAATTTGGGGCAGTGACATAGCAGTTCGTGGAAAAATAGAAACCAGTACAACGGTAAAGAATGTAAGTGGTGCCACGCAGGTGTTTGGTAGTTGGGTAGAATACGGTGCCTTTTCGGTAGGAACAAACAGCCGCTTTGCCTCGGCCTCTGGCTTAAATGGTCAAACTGACAATTCACAAGCTACCTGGAGTAAACTAACGTTTGCAAACATTAACAGTGCCGGCGCGCCTGCGTTTGGTAACTTTACCACTCCAGCGGGCTTTAGGGGGATTCCAACGGTTGCGGGCTATTTTGCGGCTCTTCCTAATAAACAGCCAATCGCCGGGGGGAGTGTTGATGTAAGCAACCTAACATTTGCAACGGGCAGTACACCAACCGTACAAACAGCAGGGAATCTTACGATTACGGGTGGTAACATGCCCGCGGGCCGTTCGGTGGTTATTTTAGCGAGCGGTACGGTAACGATTACAGGTAATATTACCTATACGAACGCGGCACTTACGAGCCTTCAGTCTATTCCACAAGTCGTGATTATTGCGAACAATATAAATATTCAAGACAACGTGCGCCAGATTGATGCATGGTTGGTAACGAGCGACACACTTAATACGTGCTACAACTTTACGGGTAACTTAACTTCTGGCAAGTGTAACCAACCGCTTGCGGTTAATGGGCCGGTTATTACGGGCAGATTGATCTTAAACCGAACCGCTGGTGGCGATTCGGGTGCGCAATCGGGTGACCCCGCAGAGCGGTTTAATCTACGGCCAGACGCTTTCTTGTGGGCACAGCTGCAGGCAAGTGGTAACAATAAAGCACAAACAGTGTATTCCACAGAATTACCACCGCGCTTTTAACGATTTAGCCGCTAAACCTTGTCATATCTCATCGTGCTTATGTATAATGGGATCAATATGAAGTTATTCAAAGGCGTGGGCGATTTCTTTGCACTCGACATCGGTACGAATGCCGTTCGGGTCGTGCAACTTGAAAACAATGGCCAGGATAACTGGACATTACTGCACTACGGCTACGCACCGGTTGACCTCAAGACAACCAGTGCAAATTCTAAAGAATCTGAGCATCGGCTGGGCGAAATTATTATGACTGCCGTAGGGCAGAGTGGTATTAAAACCAAAAATGTCGCAATTGGCTTGCCCTCGCAAAAAACCTTCACCACGGTTATTGATGTGCCTATAATGCCTGAGGCTGAGCTTCGTAGCACAGTGAAGTACCAAATTGATCAATACATTCCTATGGCGGTCGATGAGGCAAAGGTAGACTGGGCGCTTTTGGGGCAATCGGCACATAATCCACAGCAACAAGAGGTGCTTCTTACGAGCACTGCTAATAGCTATGCTGAAGAGCGGCTTGAATTCGTTGAGGGGTTGGGACTCAATGTTATTGCTGCCGAACCTGATCCTATTGCCATGATCCGCGCACTCTTACCATCTGGCGTACCTGATGCGCGGTTGATTATTGATGTTGGTGAACTTTCAACTAACCTGGTCGTCACTTATGCCGATGCGCCTCGATTGGTGCGTACTATTCCTACGGGCCTCCACTCGCTCGTAAAAGCGGCAGTGCAAAACCTCAACGTTCAAGAAGACCAAGCAAGGCAGTTTATCATTAAGTTTGGTCTAGCACCCGATAGGCTCGAGGGCCAAGTTTTCCACGCCGTTGAAAGCGTTCTTGAGGGCTTTGCGGCCGAACTTACTAAATCTATTAAGTTTTTCCAAACGCGGTATCCCAACACGCCAGTAGGAGGTATTTTGCTTTCGGGGTTTGGAAGTGTTATTCCAAAGTTTGGCGAATACGTTACGGCTAAAACGGGCGTTAACTCAACCCAGGCTAACCCATGGCAAAAAGTACGTGTTAGCCAGGCTGATCAGCAACAGCTTATGGCGGTTGCTGATGAATTTTCAGTTGCTGTTGGCCTTGCGCAGCGGAGGAACAAAGTATGATCGAGATCAACCTCGTTCCTGACGTAAAACAAGAGCTTATTAAGGCGCAGCGCGTTCGCGCGAGTGTTATTTCTATGTCGATTCTTGTGGGCATGATTGCTATAGGAGTGGTTGTGGTGCTGGCTATTTGGGTTTTTGCCGTGCAAACAGCCCGTGGAGTATTAAGCGACAACACTATTAAAAGTGAAAGCCAAAAACTCTCACAAGTGCAGGATATCGACAACACGCTTACTATCCAAAATCAGCTCAGTAAACTTACCCAAATGCACGACGCCAAGAGTATTGATTCACGTATTTTCGATATTCTTACCACCATTAACCCACCAGCACCGAATAATGTTGCTATTACTAACTTATCGCTTGATTCAACTACAAAAACAATTACTGTTCAGGCTCAGGCGCTCAACGGTTACGCGGCCCTCGACGTCTTTAAAAAGACAATCAACGGTACAACCTTTCAGTACACGCAGAACGGTCAAAAGCAATCTGTTCAGTTGGCAAACAACATGAGCGACAGTGATCGAAGCTACGGTGAGGATGCCTCGGGTGCAAAAGTATTGCGGTTTACATTATCGTTTATGTATCCTGACGGGCTCTTTTCGCGCACTTCACAAAACGCGACAATTGTTGCTCCAACCCGAACAAATGCCACCGATTCATTCCTGGGCGTTCCACAAAGCCTATTTACGCAAAAAGCTAGTGATACGACGGGGGGACAATAATATGCCATCACAAGATGTTGCACTCCGAAAGCGCCAGCAAATTGCAAAAGCTAATCGCATGATGTTTATGTGGGTAGCAGCCGTCTCGGCGTTAGTCGGTATTGCAATTGTAGGTTCAATCTTTTTGCTACAGAAAGCTTGGTTTAACGAAAAAGTATTGGGCGAAAAAGCAAAAACCGCTTCAACATTGGTAAATAACAACAATGTTATTAGCAAACTAAAAGACGAAGTGCGAGTATTAAATACGAACGACGCTTTAAAGTCGGCTATGGCATCTGGTGAAAGCGAGCCAGTTCAGGTAGTGCTCGACGCACTGCCGTCCGAGGCAAACTCGTCGGCGCTTGGTTCGTCGCTGCAGCTGAAGTTCCTGAATGACCCAGGTCTTACGATAGAGTCGTTGAACGTTGATCCAGTCGTAGGAGTTGAATCTCAAACAAATTCAAATGTTCAAGATGCCTCGGGTTCTAACGCGGCAGGGCAAAATCAAATTACGTTCCACTTTTCGGTTAGTGCCGACGTTAACAATGCGAGTGTGCTAAAAACGCTTCTACAAAAACTCGAACGCTCGATCCGCGCTATTGATATCACCACACTTACAATCGAAACACAGGGCAACAAACTTGTATTAACAGTGAACGGCCATGCATTTTACCAGCCCGCAAAAACGGTACAGTTAAAGGATAAAATGGTAAAGCCATGAAAAAGTCAGACATAGCAATGATTATCTTAATTGCCTCGGTAAGCGTCCTTGTTGCGTATTTTGTGGCCAAGGCGATAGTAGGTGATACAACTAATCAATCAGTGACCGTAAAAACAACCGACGAAATCACCACGAATATTAACCAACCCGACACTAGTGTTTTTAATGCAAATGCCATTAACCCAACAATTCAAGTTATTATTGGTAACCAAGCGGGCAGTTCGCAGTAGGGGCGTTATTTTATGGCGCTTCTAACCAACGATATTCAAGAAAAACTCATGGCTCTCCTAACAGAGGAGGGTCTTGTTACCGAGGCAGCTTTGCGTCAGGCCGAAGACGATGCGGCCAAAACTAATAAGCCACTACTTGCTGTGCTCACCGAACAGGGGATTGTTGACGATGAGCTACTTACACATGTGATTGCCCAGGTTTCTGGTGTGCCGTATGTTAACCTAAGCAATAGCTTAATTGATCAAGATGTTTTAGCGTTACTCCCCGAAGACATTGCCGAGCGCTTTATGGCCGTACCGCTTGCCGAGGTGCAAAACCGCCTCGCGGTTGCCATGATTGATGCAAATAACGTTCAGGCGGTAGACTACCTTTCGAACCTTATTCAACGACCGCTTAAGGTATTTATGGCGTCTGAGGCGGGTGTACGCCATGTGCTTGATCAGTATCGAACTGACCTTTCAAGTGTGGGCGCGGCTGCCGAAGCCTCGCAAGAGGAAGCAGCCAAAGCAAGCGAAAGCGATATTAAAACAATTGTTCAGGACTCGCCAATTAGTCGTGCACTTAGTACCATTTTGGAATATGCGGTAAAAGCACGCGCCAGCGACGTGCACATTGAACCACTTGAAAAGGCGCTCAAAATTCGCTGTCGGGTGGACGGTGTCTTGCGTGAAATTATGCAGCTGCCAAAATCAATCGAACCAGCCTTGGTGAGCCGTATTAAAATTCTTTCGAATCTTAAAATTGACGAACACCGCATTCCGCAAGATGGTGAGTTTACCGTAAAGGTGGCCGCTAAGGAGGTGGACCTTCGTATTGCGATTAGCCCGGTTGTATGGGGTGAGCAAGTGGTTATTCGTCTGCTCGACAAATCGGGCAACAGCTTTGATATTGAGCAAATGGGGTATGCCGGGCGTGCTCTTCGAGCGATTCGTAAGGGCATTAAGCGGCCAAACGGTATGGTGCTCACGAGTGGCCCAACAGGTTCGGGTAAGTCAACCAGCTTGTATGCACTGATCAAAGAAATCAAAAACGATACGGTTAATATTGTCACGCTCGAGGATCCGGTTGAGTACAAAATGGAGGGCGTTAACCAGATTCAAGTGAATGCCGAAGTGGGGTTAACCTTTGCGAATGGACTTCGCTCAATTTTGCGTCAGGACCCCGACATTGTGATGGTGGGTGAGATTCGTGACTCAGAGACGGCCAGCCTGGCTGTTCAGGCGGCTCTTACTGGCCACTTGGTATTTAGTACACTCCACACTAACAGTGCGGCTGGTGTGCTGCCGCGCCTCTTGGATATGAATGTCGAGCCATTTTTGATCGCGAGTACAGTAAACACCATTATTGGTCAGCGTTTGGTGCGCCGCGTGTCGCCAAAACGTGATGCATATCTGTCGACCCCAATCGAAACGCAAAATATTATGGCAACGGTAGGGCATTTATTGCCACGAACAAAAGCCGATGTAGCACGCGTTTCGGCCGATTTAGGCTATAAAGACTTGCCCCTAGCAGGGCAAAGCGCTTATACTTTGGTTAAGGGGCATGACACGCCGCAGACGCCACGCGGTTATGCGGGCCGAGCCGGGTTATACGAGGTAATGGATGTCACCGAGGAAATCCAGAACCTTATTGTAGCCAGGTCAACCAGCACCGAGATCCAACATAAAGCAATTGAGCAGGGCATGATTACAATGCGCCAAGACGGCTACCTGAAGGCGCTCCAGGGGCTCACAACGCTTGAAGAAGTAAACCGCGTGACATCAGATACAGCATAGGAGGGTGGAGAAATGGAAAATCAACAACTGAGGATAGAGGTACTGCTCGAAGAAGTAGTTAAAAAGCGTGCCTCCGACCTGCACCTTCAAGTTGGCTTGCCGCCAATGCTGCGTGTGGATGGTAGCCTTGCACCGATTCCAGGCTACAACCCACTTGATGAGCCTGCGGTAGAATCACTCATTTTTGCCATTCTTGACCAAGACCAACAGCAGATTTTAATGAAAGATAAAGAATTCGACTTTAGCTTTGCTTTTGGTACGCTTGGTCGTTTCCGTGTAAACGCTTTCCACGAACGCGGTAACTTAGCCGCGGCGCTTCGCTTGATTCCTAACGAAATCAAATCAGTCACCGAACTTGGTATGCCAACGGTGGTAACATCGTTTGCCGATTATCCACGCGGCCTCGTGCTTATTACGGGCCCAACCGGTTCGGGTAAGTCAACCACGCTTGCGGCGCTGGTAGATAAAATCAATACCGAGCGTGCCAGCCACATTATTACCATTGAAGACCCAATTGAGTTCACGCATAAATCTAAAAAATCAGTTGTTGTTCAGCGAGAGGTGCACTATGACACCTACAGCTTCTCGGCCGCACTGCGTTCAAGCCTGCGCCAAGACCCCGACGTGGTGCTGATTGGTGAGATGCGTGACCTTGAAACAATCTCGGCTGCCATTACGATTGCCGAAACTGGTCACTTGGTGTTTGCGACACTCCACACCAACAGTGCCGCCCAGTCGATCGACCGTATGATCGACGTATTCCCGCCACACCAGCAGCCTCAAATTAGGGCGCAGCTTTCAAACATTCTTATGGCCATTTGTTCGCAACGTCTTATTCCGGCCATTGGGGGTGGGCGCGTGGTTGCCGCCGAAGTTTTGGTAGCTAACCCGGCAGTTCGCAATATTATTCGCGAAGGTAAATCGCACCAGCTTGACGCGGTAATTCAAACTGGTGCCGATCAAGGCATGCAAACTATGGACCGCACGCTGGTGAGCCTTATTCAGAGTGGCACGGTCACGTATGACGAAGCCCGTAATTTTGCCGTTGACCTAACGGAATTTGAAAGGTTAATGCGAGGATAGGATGAAGAAATTCAACTACCAAGCAAAAGACACCTCGACCAACAAGGTTGTGAAGGCAACGGTTCAGGCGGATTCCGAATCTGCAGCCGCTAAACTTTTGATTGCCCAGGGTTTTACGCCGCTCGATATTCAAGAAATCGACGAAAGCGGTAGTTTCATTGGCCGCCTTACGAATC
>DATCYU010000073.1:0-18863 GCA_036526295.1 Saccharimonadales bacterium (SeqCode)
GAGCACAACAAAGTTGTCACTAAGGAGCAGCTCGACACCTTAAAAGAGGAAGGTGCCAGTTCAAGGCGACCCCTGCAAGATATTGTTATTCAAAACAAAATCATCGACGAGAAACAGCTTACGCAGGCGTTTGCCGACTACGCACAAATTCCTTTCGTCGAGATCGACCCCCGCGACATCCCCCAAGACGTTCTAAATCGCATTCCCGAACGTATCGCCCGCCAGTATAACGCCGTTCTCTTTAAAGTAGACGAAGATGGTATGCAGCACCTTGCCATGGACGACCCCGATGACGTCCAGGCGGTGAGCTTTATTGAAAAACAAATTGGTGAGCAAGTTAAAATTTACCTGGCAACTCGTTCAAACATTCTCTCTTGTCTCGAAAACTACCGCGGTGATGTAAACAAAGAGCTCAACCAAGTTATTGATGTCCAGCGTGAAGGTGAAGGTGTTAGCCAAGCAATTACCGAGGCCGATATTGCCGAAGATTCCCCAATTGCTCAAACCGTTAACCTTTTGCTTGAATACGCGATTCGCTCAAATGCCAGCGACGTTCACATTGAACCCCGCGAAGATTACGTGCAGGTTCGTTACCGTATTGACGGTGTACTGAAAGAGGTTAACCGTCTACCTCAAAATGTCATGAATGCGCTTGTGAGCCGCGTAAAGATTCTTTCAAACCTTAAAATTGACGAACGGCGTGTTCCACAGGATGGCCGTTTTAAGATCAAAGTAGCCGGTAAACAATACGCACTCCGCGTAAGCACCCTTCCTATTGTCGACGGCGAAAAGATTGTGATGCGTATTCTTGACGAATCAAACCAGTCGGTTTCGCTTGAAGAACTGGGTTACTGGGGCCATTCCCTTGAGGTAGTCCAAAAAGCTATGAAAGAACCGAACGGCATGGTACTTGTTACCGGACCAACCGGTTCAGGTAAGTCAACCAGCCTCTTTAGTATTCTCACCATCCTCAATACGCCCGATGTAAATATTTCAACAATTGAGGATCCGGTTGAGTATAAGATTCCAGGCGTTAACCAAACCCAAACCAATGCAAAAGCCGGCATGACCTTTGCCTCGGGGCTTCGCTCACTTCTGCGTCAAGACCCAAACATTATTATGGTTGGTGAGATCCGCGACACCGAAACGGCTAATTTAGGTGTGCAGGCAGCGCTTACGGGGCACTTGGTGTTTAGCACTCTTCACACCAACAACGCTGCAACCTCTTTGCCGCGTTTGCTCGACATGAACATTGAGCCATTTTTGATCGCCAGTACCGTAAAAGCAGTAATTGGTCAGCGTCTTGTTCGCCGATTGTGCCGTGTATGCCGCCAAAGCCATGCACCCGACAAAACAGAGTTTGATGCCATCATGCGCCTCTTTAACCTTAGGCAAGGGCAGGCCTTTAGCTATGTTCATTCGCTCGAACAGCTTGCACAGCGGCAAGGTATTGGCGGCGAGGCTCCCGCTGGAACAAATGAAACAACCATTCTTTCTATGTGGACAGCCACACCAGAGGGTTGCGAAGAATGCAACCATACGGGCTACAAGGGTCGAATTGGTATTTATGAAGCACTTGGCACCTCAATACCTCTTCAAAAAATGATCGTCAGCAATGCCACGAGTAACCAAATTCAAGATCAAGCAATCGCCGAAGGTATGATCACCATGCAGACCGACGGTCTTATTAAATCGCTCCGTGGCGATACCACCATTGAAGAAGTTCTGCGGGTAACCAAAGAGTAACCTATGCCCGATTTTATTTATATTGCAACCAACAGCGACAACAAGTCGATCAACGGTTCCATCGAGGCCTCTGACAAAGCGGCGGTTATTGCGGCGCTTGCCAAACAAGGCCTTCACCCTATTAGTGTTAAACAAAAAAGCGCTCGAAAATCATCGTTTCAGTTTAATCTTTTTGGCTCAAACAAGGTCAAGTCCGACGACATTGTGATATTTACTCGCCAGCTCAGTGCTATGGTAGGTGCCGGCGTACCACTTCTTAGGTCGCTCAACTCGCTCCAGCAACACACTGAAAGTGCAGTATTCAAAAAGCAGCTGAATGGTGTTATTGAAGAAGTTCAAGCAGGAGCAACCCTGGCAGACGCCCTCGGCAAATACCCGAGCACCTTTAGTGAAATATACGTCAACATGGTACGCGCCGGTGAAGCCGCTGGTATTCTTGACGAAATTCTAAAACGCCTTGCATTGCAGCAAGAAAAAAACGCTACTATGCGTAAAAAAGTGAAAAGTGCCATGACCTACCCAATGGTTCTTATGGGTATTACAGTTATTGCCTTTTTTGGCCTGATGATTTTTGTGATTCCCCAAATTGGTAAAATTGTGGGCGACCTTGGCGGCCCAGATGCAAAGCTGCCAGGGCTCACCCTTGCCATGCTCGGTATTAGTGGGTTTATGACCAGCTATTGGTACATTGTTATACCCGCCACTGTTGGCGCGGTTGTACTTGTGCTTCGCTATATTAAAACGCCAAAAGGCCGCTCGCAGTTTCACCACCTTATTCTTAGAATACCCGGGATAAAAACAATCGTTATGAAAGTAGCCGTTGCCCGCTTCGCTCGGACGTTCTCTGCCCTCATGGGCGCCGGTGTGGCAGTGCTTGAGGCACTTGATGTCACCGCCCGCGCCCTAGGAAATGTGGTATACGAAGAGGCTCTGCGGCAAGCTGCTAAAGACGTAAAAAACGGCACCCCGCTTTCGGCCGTGATTGAAAAGAATCCGCTCTTTCCCTCTATTGTTGCCCAAATGCTTGCGGTGGGTGAAGAGACGGGCCAGACCGATACTGTGCTTGTAAAAGTTGCCGACTTTTACGAAGAAGAGGTCGACACCGCCATTGACGGCATAAGCGCTATTATTGAGCCGGTCATGATTGTGATTATGGGTGGTATGGTAGGCCTTATTGCCGCGAGTGTTATGATGCCGATTGCTGGTCTTGCTAACCAGATCAAAAGCTAGGCAAAAACGATTCCGCTCATGGTATACTAAGACAGAAGAAGTGGGCATATTCTGTGGCAAAACTATTTTATAAAGATAAGCCGATCATAGGACTTGATATCAGCCAAACTGGCGTCAAGGTTATGGCGATTGACTACAAAAAGTGGCTCGTACTTGGTTATGGTTCGGTTGATCTCGACCCGGCAAAAGTACAGGCTTCACTTGAAAGTGGCGATCCTTACCTTGCCGAAAACATTTCTGCCCTCCTCCGCGAAAAAATCATTGGTGAACTGCCAAGCGAGCAAACTGTACTGAGCGTGCCCACGAGCCGTACGTTTTCTCGTACCTTTACCGTACCCACAAAGGCAGAGGCTACGCTGGCCGACGCCGTCGAGATTGAGGTTGAGCAGTATATTCCCATTCCAATTGGTTCGCTGTATGTTGACTACGGCATTATCGAACGCACTAAAGATGAGCTAACTGTTATTATGGCGGCAGTACCAAAAACACTTGTCGACAGCGTACTGACCGCAGCAACTACCGCAGGCCTCCAGCCGATTATGGTAGAGCCAGGCATTAATGCCGTTGCCAGGGTTATTGAAGCAACCGAAGAGGGCCACCTCCCAACGCTCATTGTTGATATTGGCCCAGCCAGCACCGACATCGCCGTGCTTGACGGCGGTGCGATTCGGATTAGCGGCGGTGTTGGCATAGGTGGTAACACATTTACGCTTGATATTGCTAAAAAACTCGGGGTAGCCCTTGAGAACGCCCACCAGCTAAAAGTGCTTAATGGCTTGAGTGCTGGCCCACGGCGAGCTAAAATTACTGCCGCTTTGCAGCCAAGCCTCGGGCGCATTGCTACCGAAATCCGTAAGGTTATTCGCTATTACAACGAGCGCATAAGTGACGACCGTAAACTTGAGCAAATGATTATTGTTGGTGGTGGTAGTAATGTACCGGGAATTGGTGATTTTTTCACCAACGAGCTTGTTATGCCAACCCGTGTTGCCAGCCCATGGCAAAAACTTGATTTTGGTAAACTCCCCCAACCAAACAAGCAGTTCCGACCGCGCTACATTACCGTCGCTGGCCTTGCAAGCGTTGACCAACGGGAGGTCTGGAAATGATCAACCTCTTACCCCCCGAAGAAAAGCGCCAACTTCAGGCAGCCCGAACCAACACGCTTCTTATTCGCTACAATATTTTGCTACTATTTGTTGTGGCTTTTATGGGAGTTGCCGTAGCAGTTACCTATGTATATCTTAGTTCAAGTCAGCAAAATGCCCAGCAAACAATTGATACTAATAATACAAAGGTTGGTCAATACGCTTCCGTAAAAGCACAGGCCGAGGCGTTCCGAAGCAACCTGGCCACGGCAAAACAGATTTTGGGTAATGAAGTAACCTACTCAAAGGTTATTCTTGAAATGGCCAAGCTTATTCCAAGTGGCGTTGTGCTGCAAAATCTTGCGCTCGATTCGCAAACATTCGGCACTGAAACAACGCTCGTTGCTCAAGCCAAGAGCTACGAGAATGCCATTGCATTTAAAGATTCGTTCAGTAAATCGCCCCTGTTTGCCAACGTGCATTTCCAAAGCATAACCTCGAACAACCAGGGCGAAAGCTACCCCATTACCGTTAACCTTACCGTTACAATTAAAAAGGAGGCGTTACAGTCATGAAACACCGCCAGCTTACTGCCACTAGGTTACGGTTATCGCTAGCTGTGTCACTATTTGCCATACCTCTCATTGCCGGTGGGCTGTTTTACGTCATTTACGGTCAGTTGCAAGGTTTCGCTGTTGATGTAAGCCACAAAATTGTTGATGCGGGTTCAAGCCAAACATCAGTACAAACCCTCCAACAAATTCAACGCGAACTTGAAGACAACAAAGACGTTGTGGCCAAAGCAAAAGCAATTGTTGCCGATAGCCAAAGTTACCAGTACCAAGACCAGATCTTGAGTGATATCAACAATTACGCCGCCAAAGCCGGCATTACCATTTCAAACGTGGATTTCTCAGCCGGCGCCAGTAGCTCAACCACCTCACGAACGGGTACGCAAACTCAAACGCAAACACCGGCCCCTACAACTCCGAGCGGCGTTAAAACTGTTTCGGTTAGCGTAACCATGGTCAACCCAATTGGCTATGGAAACTTTTTGCAGTTTCTACGTTCGCTCGAAGACAACCTTACAAAAATGCAGGTTCAAAGAATCAGCCTTTCAAAGGGTGCGAGCGGCGGCAGTAGTGTTGCTAGTGACGTATTAACAATACAGGTATATGTACGGTAAGTAATTATGGACATGAAGCTTAATCTATCGATGCAATCAATAAAAAAAGCCGTCATTGGCTCGCTTCATCGTTTTCACATCGTTATGTTTGTTGTTATTGTTTTAGGCGGTCTTGCTATGGTTATCTTACTCCTTAATAATGTCGCTGTACGTTCAAGTCAAAGCGACGGCTACACCCCAGACACCAACAACACCTCGTTTGATCAGGCCACTATTAAACGAATTCAGGACTTAAAATCAACCGGTCAATCTTCGGGCCAGCTACCGACAGGAGTACGCACGAACCCATTTGTTGAGTAGCGCGCTAAAAACGGTTATACTAATACTATGTTACTCGCCGGATCCCGCCTACTACATACTCCCGTAATGGGCCTACAAACAGGGACCGAGTTGGCCCGGACCGAGCGTGCTGTTATTAACCCACATACTCTCGAGGTAGTCGCCTACGAACTATCGGGGCCTTTGCTTGACCAGCACCCATCACTACTTCGTATTGCCGATGTTCGTGAATTTAGTGACATTGGCATGATTGTCGATTCAAGCGACGAATTCGTTTTGCCCGAAGACATCATCAAACTAAGTGACGTTTACAAACTCCACTTTGAACTTATCGGTAAGCCAGTGGTCGACACAAAAAAGCACCGGCTTGGCAAGGTTGACAGCTACACTATTGAAACTGCCGGGTTTGTGATTCAGCAGCTAAGCGTTAAAAGGCCACTATTAAAAAGTCTTAACGATACGCACGTGTTAATTCACCGTAGTCAAATTCGTGAAATTAGCGACAGTCAAATTATTGTTGAGTCAGAGGTTCGCCCCGTTGAGCCGGTACTAAAAGCCGTTCGCGACACCTACACTAACCCATTCCGCAAAACCTCAGGCCCTCAGGTAGAGCACACCGATCGCAATAATTAATCTTTTGCGAGGGCGTCTTTTATGTCGTCGTAGCTAAAGCCTTGCCTGGCTAGGTACTGCATAAATTTTTGGTCATCGGCATAACGGCCACGTTTTTTGGCGATTACCTTTTGTAATTCGGTTTCGTCAGCACGTTCGGATTCATTCAAAAGCCGTTCAATAATTGCCAGTTCCACGCCTTTAGCCCGTAGTTCGGCTGCCAGTTTGCGGCGGCTCGCACCTTTGGTTGTATTGCGATTCTCTACCCAAAAGCGGGCAAACTTTTCGTCGTCAATATAGCCTTTTTGCGTAAGGCGGTTAAAGGTTCGTTCGGTAAGCTCTACCGGCACACCCTTTTTAATCGTACCGTCTTTCGTACGCGCGTCTCGTGTTTTTCTGTATAAGTAATCACGCACCTCTTTGGCGCTATGTGGCCGCATTAAACAGTACTCAAGCGCTCGGCCATACAGTTTACCAAACTGGCTCTCAGTTTCAAGTGCCGCCAGCTCCTCTTCGGTGTATTCTTTACCAACGCGTATGCCAAGTTCAGCTACCTGAAAAATATCTAACGAAAATCGATATGTGCCGTCTACAAGCACATTCACCCGGTTGTCATTTTTAGTTTGAGCGGTAATGCTGGTAATCTTCATGCCGCCTGCCTCTTGATCGACTCAATAAGCGGTGCAAAATACCCCTGGCCTTGGTCAATCAGCTGATAATCGTTCGCGCGTTCGGCCATCAGCTCGAATGTCTCAATCGGTCGCCATTGTATGAGCTCAACTTCACCGTCGTCAAAGGTAAAGTCACCTTCTGTGTATTCGTAGGTAAACACATACAGCAAACTATTGAGGTGCCGGGCTGTCCTGGTAACATGCACCAAATGCAACTTAT
Source organism: Saccharimonadales bacterium (SeqCode) (assembly GCA_036526295.1). GTDB lineage: Bacteria > Patescibacteriota > Saccharimonadia > Saccharimonadales > Saccharimonadaceae > CAMLKC01. Next base: position 7,033 of record DATCYU010000073.1, read on the forward strand.
TTGGATCAATCGTATACCCCAGCTCCTCACGAGTCTCCCGCTCGGCCGCCTTAACTGGTGATTCACCCGCATTAATATGCCCGGCTGCCGAAATATGAAACATACCAGGCGAACGAGAGCGCGTTTTGGAGCGTTTTTGCAGAAGCACCTCAATGCCGCGTGGCGTCCGGCGCCATAGCCAAACATGAGCATTACCCATAACGAGTTCGTCGTTATGGGTAAATTCCTCATCAGTTGCACCGCGACCGTTTATGGCTTGGCCGTTTTGGCTAAATACCTGCCACAGCTCACCATCGTGCACGTTAGTAGGCCTCTTGTTCGGCTACTTTTTCGCGCACTTTGTGGTCGATTTCTTTCAAAGCGTCGGGGTGTTCTTTAAGGTATGCTTTGGCAGATTCACGCCCCTGGCCTATCTTGGCGTCAGCGTAATCAAACCATGCACCCGACTTACCCACAATACCGTGTTGAACCGCCAAATCAAGTACGTCACCCGTTTTTGAGATGCCTTCGTTATACATAATGTCGAACTCGGCAGTTCTAAAAGGTGGCGCAATTTTGTTTTTAACAATTTTAACCTTGGTGCGGTTACCAACAATCTCTTCACCAACCTTAATTTGGCCGGTACGGCGAATATCAATACGAACGCTCGCGTAAAACTTGAGTGCATTACCACCGGTGGTTGTTTCAGGGTTGCCAAACATAACGCCAATTTTCATACGAATCTGGTTAATGAAAATGACGGTAGTTTTGCTTTTGTTAATAATACCCGTTAACTTACGCAGTGCCTGGCTCATAAGCCGCGCCTGGAGCCCCATATGGCTATCGCCCATGTCGCCATCAATTTCGGCCTGCGGAACCAGCGCCGCAACTGAGTCAACAACCACCAAATCAACCGCATTTGAGCGAACGAGTGTTTCGGCAATCTCAAGCGCTTGCTCGCCGTTGTCTGGTTGGCTTACAAGTAGGTTGTCAGTATCAACGCCTAAGCGTTTTGCATAGGCGGGGTCAAGAGCATGCTCGGCATCAATAAACGCCGCGACACCGCCTGCTTGCTGAACTTCAGCAATCGCATGAAGTGTTAGGGTAGTTTTACCGCTCGATTCGGGGCCATAAATTTCAATAATACGACCCTTCGGGTAGCCACCGCCAAGCGCTAGGTCGAGACTAAGTGCGCCCGAAGAAATCAGTTCAACATCTACCTTATGTGCTTCACCAAGTTTCATAATTGAGCCATCACCAAATTGTTTGGTGATTTGCTCCATTGCTAGCCCAAGTGCCTTGAGCTTGCCTTCGTTTGCAGCTGGTGCCTCGGCTACATTCGATGTATCAGCCTTTTTAGCCATCAATTCTCCCTCTCTTTTACTAGTACTATTATACCGTATTTTCAGCTTATTTTCCATATACGCAGCCGGTTTTACGCATGGGTGATTAGTGGTATAATGAGGGGCAATGAAACATAAGCTTACCCAGGGTTTTACGGTTATTGAACTTATTGTGGTTGTTGCCTTTTTAGGCGCGGCCGCGGCCCTTTTGTTAATCCAGCGCAGCGATCTTAACGCTTCACAGCGCGACAACCAGCGTAAAACTGCTATTAACGCTATGTATTACAACCTCGAGGAAGTCTATTACGCTAAAAACGGGTTTTATCCGTCAAAAATTGACGACACCGTACTCACCGCTATGGACCCTAAGCTCTTTACCGATCCAGACGACACAAAAATCAACGATACCGGCTCAGAATACCACTATGACGGCACCGATTGTCAGGGTGACCACTGTAAGAGCTACAAGCTGAGCGCCGACATGGAAAAAGAAGCAACTTACGTAAAGAAAAGCCGCAACAATTAGCGGCTTTAATTATTGTATTGAATAGGACGGCCGTTTTTAAAGGCTTCTACCGCGTTATTTAATGTGGCGATTTGCTCTTTAGGGTTGGCAACGTAGCTAAATCGATAAGTTGTTTCGTCGCCTTCGGTACTGAGGCGAATTGAACCGTAGTTAAAGAGTACCTGTATAATTCCGCTTTGGTAATAGCTGGCGTCTTCAATGTTCTCAAGGCTCACTGTTTGTTCGTGGCGCGAGAACAGACCCGTTTGAATCTCTTGAATGACGCTTTCGTTTGTTAAGTAAAAGCGGTTATTCGTGTAAATCCAAATTGATATGTATCCGCCAACAGCCACAGCTGCCATTAAGAGCAAGCCAATCAATAGAACAGTGCCAAATGGTGGTGGCGCATAAATGCCAAGCGCGTTCATAATAATGGAAAAATTAATCAAAACCGAGGCAATAAACGAGATAATCAAAACGGTTAAAATAACTGGGGCCGCCATGCCAATAGGGTGGCGACGTACCGCGCTAATAATATATTCGGCATCACTCAAGTTAAGCGACGGATATTTTTCAGCAGAAATAGCGTGGCGACGCTTTACTTCGTCGCTTAACGGTTGTTCGGCCGGCACCACAGGGCGAGCAATATACACCTGCCGAGGCTCGGCCGGTTGGTCGGGTTGAGGTCGAGAATCATTCTCCATACCGTTATTATACCAACTTTTGTTGGTTTTCGGCCTCTGCAACACGCCCCAAATGCGCGTAGGCTTTCGGCGTTACGCGCCGACCGCGTGGTGTTCGTTCAATAAAACCAAGCTGCAGCAGGTAGGGTTCATAAAAATCTTCAATGGTACTGGTTTCGTCACCTGTTAATGCCGAGATTGTAGTAAGGCCAATCGGGCTCGCGCCATAGTTATCAATAATACTTGTCAACATAAATCTATCGGCCGGGTCGAGTCCAAGCTCGTCAATTTCAAGAAGCTCTAGGGCTTTTAATGTCGTTACTTTATCAATAATACCGTCACCATTTACATCGGCGTAGTCACGCACGCGTTTTAGTAGGCGGTTAGCAATACGCGGCGTTAACCGGGCGCGCGTTGAAAGCAACGCAGCAGATTCTGGGTGAATGCTACTTTCTAGAATAGTAGCAGCCCGAGTAATAATTTTGCCGATTTCTTCAGGTGTGTAAAATTCTAGGCGATAAATATGCCCAAACCTATCGCGAAGCGGCGCAGCCAAAGCACCCGTACGCGTGGTAGCACCAATAACGGTGAACTTGGGTAGATCAAGCCGTACACTCCGTGCCGCCGGTCCCTTGCCAATCACAATATCGAGCTTAAAATCTTCCATGGCACTATAGAGCACCTCTTCAACAGTTCGGCTTAGTCGGTGAATTTCGTCAATAAATAGAATGTCGCCATCGGCTAGGTTGGTAAGAATACTCGCTAAATCACCCGCTCGTTCAATAGCCGGCCCAGCCGTTACCCGCAGCCCTGCGCCCATTTCGTTTGCAATAACACTTGCCATGGTTGTTTTACCAAGGCCAGGTGGCCCGTAAAGTAGTACGTGGTCCATAGGCTCACCACGTTTTTTAGCAGCATCAATCGCAAGTTTTAGGTTCTTTTTAAGGCGTTCTTGCCCAACATACTCTGAAAAACTCCGCGGTCGCAGATTGATTTCAATCTGCTGCTCCTCCGAGTCTTCCTCGTGGCTACTTGTATCAACAATTCGTTCAACTGCCATAATGCTTCTTTAGTATAGCAGCTTACGCTTTTAAAGAATGTTGTTTATTTTTAGGCAAGATTATTGTTTTCGACGAAGAACAAAACAGATACTCGTTGGAACCTTATACGCGCCTGACCTATTTTTAGTAGCACCACGACCATATGGTTCGTGCATCGACACAATTTCCCACCCCGTTGCAATAAAGCCGTTGATATATTCCTCTACCGTAAACGTTGGGTGGATAACCTCAATATCGTCATCACACTGCGCATGAAAAATAACATCTTCTTTTTGATTGTAGTCTAAGCTCTCTTTTAAAAACGTCGCAAAAAATGGGTGGGCGTCTTTTATAAAAAATAGTGCCCCGGGGCGGGCAACTCGTGCAACTTCAGCAAGTGTTTTGCGCAGATCCTGACTATAATGAATCGCGAGTCGGCTAAAAATAAAGTCAGCCTCGCCGTCTCCAAGAGGGAGCTTGTCCATCTCACCCATACGAAAATCTATTCCCTTGTACGTCTGCTTGGCGACATCAATCATCTCTTCAGAAATGTCGACACCAATAACACACTTAGCATTAGGGAATTCTTTTTTAAGAAAATTCGTAACCGTTCCTTCACCGCAGCCAATATCTAAAATTGTAGCCGGCTGGGTCGTAAACGGTAACCACTCGTGAACAATAGTCTGATATTTTTTAAAGTTGAACGTTTGCTTTGTGCCTTTGCTGTAACGACCGACTATTTCTTTTTCCTCTAGAGTACTACGATATGGTATGAATATTTTTTTAATGTCAGCTATCTTTGTCAATTTCATGAGCTACCAGTTCTCGAAGAATCTCTGCTTTAGTTTTACCTGTCTTTTGTGAGGTCCAGCGCAGGTAATTGTAAATCTGGCGGTCAATGAAAAAGTTAAAGCGCATGTCTTTAGTACTAATGTCATTTTCTTGCAAGAATTTGTCAATAATAGATTCGAGCGTTTCGTCGTTGTATACTTCACGCTTTACCCATGAATCGACAATACCTACCGCAAAAGAGTCAGCATCAACACTCTCGTGGCGAAGCAAAAGCGTTGGCTTCTTTTGTTGAACAGCCACTGCAATTTGATAACCAACCCCAAACGTATCGTAACTTGCCTCGGCAATAATCACGTCGGCTTTGGCAATATTCTCTAGATTATCTTTATAAATCTTAGACCAATCAACAGAGTCAACAGGCTTTGCATTCTTGACACGAATGTCATATGTTACTTCTATCCAGTTATCGATGACTTTGTGCCCACGCTTTTCTATGATTTTCACCATAGATCGGAGCATGTCAATGTTGTTCAGTACGTTACGTTTTGAAGCTAACAAATGAACATTTATCATACCAAAATTATAACATCTTTCCTCTACGCATGTATATACGGTTACTGTATCATAAAACGCCTTATTTTCCCAGTATTGCTTGATTTAAGCTTAGAATCAATTTGTGCATTTGCACAAGGTGTTTTAAAATATAGTGATTATGATCGTCCAGATTATCGGCAGTACAAAAAATATTGAAGAGGATATTCGTTTCTATAGCATAATCACCGACGTTATTCACGACCATGGAGCTGTAGTTGCCCGCGATTGGATTAGTGCGGCTCAAAGTCGCCTCGCCAAAGGTATTGTACGTGATAACACGAAAATCGAATGGGCCGATGTTCATAAAGAGAACAGCGAGGCCATATCCCGTTCGGACGTTGTTATTATTGAGGCAACAAACTACGGCTTCCCTGAAGGCTTTTATGTATCACAGGCCCTTAATCAAAAGAAGCCGATTCTTATAGTAACACGCGAAAACATTCGTGGGCGCCTTATGTACGGTATTAAACATAAGCTACTCAGCGTGCAACACTACGATTCGCAGGACGACCTACGAAAAATCGTTTCAAAGTTTATTAAAGACAACACCATCGCTACCAAAGACCTTCGGTTTAACTTTTTCATTGACCGCCAAATTTATAACTATCTACGCGAGGCCTCGTACGAAACCGGCAAAAATAAGTCTGAGATTATTCGCGAACTGTTAGAGCAAGAAATCGACAAGCAGGAACAATCATAATGATCGTGCACGTTGTGGGCAGTATTCGCAATCCTCAGGTCGATGCTGCATATCTTCATCAAATTATTGATGTTATTCATAGTCACGGCGCTGTTCTTGCCTTAAATTGGCTTGAGCCTGCCCTTTTACGCACAAAAGACAACCCCTTAAATATCGACTGGACTGCTTATGTTGAGGTGAACATTGATGCCATTAAACGTGCCGACATTATTGTGGTTGATCTCACTCATTACAGTTTTTCTCAGGGATACATCGTTGCAGCCGCCTTTCAATATAAAAAGCCCGTTCTTGCCGTGTCACGAAACAACATTCGCAGCCACACGGCCAGTGGTATTGCTAACTCGCTTTTTACCTACAAAAAGTACTCAAACGAGAACGAGCTTCAATCAATTGTTCGTGAGTTTTTGTTAAAAAATACCATTCACACTAAAGATCTTCGGTTTAATATGTTTCTTACGCGCCGTATTTTTAAGTACCTCGAGGACACTATGCGTGAAACTGGCAAAAGCCGTTCCGAAATCATTCGCGAACTTGTTATGCGCAAAATAAACCAGGAGCACCGCAATGGCTAAGTTTATGACCATGATTCATGTTACCGGCAGTGCCCGTAAGCTCGAAGACGACCTGGAATTTCTTCAAACTATCATGCAATCGGTGTATGCCAACCATGCCACCGTTTTTCGCGACTGGGTAGGCGTGGCAACGAGCCGCCAAAAGCAAAACATTCCCGACGAAGAAGTAGACTGGGAGACGATCTTAAACGAAAATATCGACGCCATAAAAAAATCTGACCTTGTTATTGTTGAAGCAAGCCAGGCGCGCTTTAGCCAAGGCTTTCAGGTATACGTTGCCGCCCAGCACAAAAAACCAACCCTTGTTGTTACCCGGTCAGAAATCAAAGAGCGATTTATTTCAGGCGTAGGCAATAAATTTATAACCCTCAAGCAATACTCTACCATTGCCGAGCTACAAGAGTTAGTCGCTAAATTTATTAAACAAAACACCATTCCCGAAAAAGACCTTCGGTTTAATATGATTTTAGACCGTCGTATTTACAAGTTTTTACGCGACACCGCACACGAAACCGGCAAAAATAAATCGCAAATTGTTCGCGAACTACTAGAAAACGAAGCCGAAAAACGAAAATAATTGCGCTTACGCTTTACTACGTATATACTGTTTTATGAGCATATACTACACTACGTTATTTACAAAAATAAAATGTGTGTATATTATAAGTATAGATAAGCAAAGGAGTAGCACATGAACGTGGCAACGCAAATCAGCGGCGTTATCCAACCCGGAAACAAAACATTCATTGCGCTAAAGTCTATGCTTTCTCATATTGGCATCAACGTGGCTCATCAAATCAACGATGAGTCGCTTTTTTATGCTAATACGAGCCAGGCATGGCAACATTACGAGCAAGAATTAGCGTTTTACCGAGCCATCGCATCGTCGTCGTTTCACATTGTCTATAACGACCAGCCCATAAATAACGAGGTTGGGTTACAAATTTTATATGCCATGCTCAAGGGCCGTCCCATTGTTATGACAGGTGCGCCCACCTTTGAGCGCAATCTCAATCCATTCATTCGTGAAACACTCACAAAGCATCTTCGTGAGTTTCATTCTATTAACTTGCCCGAGCTCGAGCTCACCGAACTAAGCATGCTCCTTCACAAGCTTAAGACCACCACCTATAGCCTTTCAAAACACGAAAAGGTTCTTATAAACGCCGGCGTTAAGGCACTGTTCAGAAGCTTTCACGCCAAGAACTAGTCTGCCTAACCTTTGAGTGCCATCGTGACACGGTCGGCCGTTGAAAGGTCCCCTGGCACATTTTCGAGTGCACGAGTTGCATCGTTTAAGCTATAGCCAAGTGCCATTAGTGCCTCGAGCGCTTCGTCGCTATGAGTAATTTCGTGCGACAACCCAACAGGCGATACATCGGTACGTAGAGCTAAACCAACCTTATCGGTTAAATCAACGACCACACGCTCGGCGATTCGCTTACCTACGCCCGAAGCTTTGGTTATAAATGCGCTATCGCCGTTTGCAATGGCATTTCGCACTAATTCGCTGTCGCCTAAGCTTAAAATAGCCAGAGCAGCCTTTGGCCCAACCCCTTGCACGGTAATGAGCATTTCAAATAGTTTTTTAGCTGCTAGACTTGTAAAGCCAAATAATTCTTGCGACTGTTCACGAATGTGGTGATACGTATAAAACTTAACTGGCTCGTTAAGCAGTGCACGTTCGTAATCACCTGCAGCAACCGCAACTTCGTACCCCACTCCATGAACATCAACAATTACCGATGAGCCAAACTTTTCGGCCACCACTCCAGAAACATGTGCAATCATACTAACTATTATGACACACTACGGCGTTACAGGGATAATTCCCGTTCCGCCCGTACCTGTAGTACCGCCACCGGTTCCGGTTCCGGTGCCACTACCCGTACCCGTACCCGTCCCGGTGCCCGTGCCGCTTCCTGTTCCGGTGTTCGTACCCGTCCCGGTGCCGGTACTGGTTCCTGTACCCGTATTAGTGTTGGGATCAGTATTGCCCGTTGACGTGGTTGGTTCTTTGGTTGTATTTGTATCGGGCTGCTTAGTGGTGTCGGTGTTTTGCGTTTCTTGTTTTTGGGTTGCATTACATGTATCGGTCGGGAGAGCCGATGCCAAGAAATACTCGTTATATGTATTTGTACCACTAGTGCTGGCGAGTGCGCCCGTGCCATAACAAACTGGCTTTTGTATAACACCATCGGGCACGGTAAACGGTGTATTTGCTACGCCCTGTAGTGCTTGCTGCATGGTTTTTACCCAGATTGGCCCGGCCATACCCGAACCACCATTTTGCATTGGCTGGTTATTATTGTTCCCCACCCATACGCCAACAACCAACTGCGGAGTGTAGCCAATTGTCCAGGCATCTCGGTCGTCGTCGGTTGTACCGGTTTTAACGGCTGCTGTGCGGCCAGGCACCGTTAACGAACCGCCAAATATTGGTGCCCGTGCGTTGTAGTCTGATAGTATGCTCGAAATAAGGAACGCTGCCTGTGGCGTCACCACCTGTTTGCTTTGTTCATCAGTAGTAAAGATTGTTTGGTTGTACTTATTGTTGATTTGTTTGATCACCGCCGTACTAAACTGGTTACCCTGGTTAGCAAAGGCCGCATACGCGTTTGTCATATTTATAAGCGGAGTCTCGGCGGCACCAAGCGCTAGCGACAGTCCATAACTTTTATTTGGATCGACCGACGTAATACCCATTCGGTTTGCCGCCGCAACTGCTTTATCAATCCCTAGCTTTTGCAGAACTTCCACACTTGGAATATTCAGCGATTGGCTAATTGCCTGGCGTACGGTCACATCACCACGAAACTTCCTGTCAGCATCAAGTGGTTTGTAACCGTTAAAATCAGTTGAGACGTCGTGCAAAATGGTAGCCGGCGTAATAATACCTTCGGAAAGTGCCTCGGTGTAATAAATCGACTTAAAACTCGAACCTGGTTGGCGAGCGGTTGTGGCCATGTTTACCTTGCCCCAATCGGTATTATTCCAATCAGCACTACCTACCAGCGCCCGCACCTCACCCGAAGCTGGGTCAATGGCTACGGCCGCAGCGTTTGAACCACCGTTGCGCTGAATGTACTGCATATGGCCAGCTATGTTGTTTTCTACAATTTGCTGCAAATTTAAATCTAGCGTGGTTTTTACCGTGTAGCCCGAACGCAGCACTTGCTCCTCGCCGTACTTTTTATACAGTTCGTTTAGTACCATTTGCGTAAAGTGTGGCGCTTTACCAACCTCTTGCTGCTGCGCCGGTACGTAGGCAAGCGTTTCACTTAATGCAGCCTGCTGCTGCGCCGCCGTAATGTAGCCGTCCTCGACCATGCGTTTGAGTACATAGGTTTGCCGCTCCTTGGCGTACGTAGCATTACCCGTGATTGGCGAGTAGGCATTCGGGGCAGGCAGCACACCAATCAACATGGCACTTTCCGCCAAATCAAGATCTTTTGGTGCCTTATTAAAGTACGTTTTGGCAGCCTCTTGAATACCAAAATCGGTTCCGCCCCAAAATGACGAATTCAGGTACATGTCAAGAATTTGGTCTTTACTATAACGCTGTTCAATAGCAATCGAAATCGTCAGCTCTTGGTATTTACGCAAAAGTGTTTGCTGGTTGGTTAGTAGCGTTGTACGTGCGAGTTGCTGGGTTAAGGTTGAGCCACCCCCGGCAATACCGCCCGAGCTTATATCGCTAAATAGCGCCCGCAATGTGCCCGTAACCGAAAAACCACCGTGTTTGTAAAAGTCTTTGTCTTCTGACGAAATCACCGCTTGCTGCGCATATTTCGAGATTTGATCAAGCGGCACTAAATCGCGGTGCTGCGCCCGCCCAATGCTATAAATAACCTGACCATTACGGTCAGTTAGGGCAACACCCGTATTGCTGCTATTCATGAGGCGGTCTTGGTCGCCAATATCGTTGTAATAGTAAATGTATGTAATAAGTGGCGTTATAATCAAAAACGCCAAAATTGGAGTTGCAATTAATAGTACTTTCTTTGTTTTAGAAAGCTGTTTAAACCAGCGCCAACGCCGCTTAAGCGAGCGCTTTACTCGCGTGACGCGCGAGACTCGTTTTGTATAAGTACCTTGTCGGACCATATAAATAGTATATACCGTAGCCGTTTAAAACGATATGAACCACCCGTTACCCCTTACAATTACGGCAAAGGCCACGAATTTCAAGCAGGTGCGAGGTAGCGGTAAAATCACTTTCGTTGGTAAGCTTGGCTATTTCGTCTTCAATGACCCGGCTCGCCTCAAGCACCTGAACTCGCCCACACTTTATGCAGGTCATGTGGTGATGGTGCCGTCCAAACTCGCCGGTTAGTTCTAACTTGTATTTCCACCCCATTTGCAGCTTAGCTACAATGTGCAGCTTTTCAAACAGTGCAATAACCCGGTAAATGCTTGCGCGGTCAACCTCGGGTAATTGTGTGGTAATTTCGCGCATCGTTTGCGGCTCTTTGTCGAGCAGCGCCAAAAACACCTTTTTTCGCACCGTAGTCATACTATACCCGGCACCCCTTAAGGTTTCCTGAAGTGTGCGTAACAGTTGTTCCATAGGCAAACCATAGCAAAATTGCAACAAATTTGCAAAAACATAGTTTAGCACTCTACAATAAAATCAATTAGAATTGTAAGGAATACCATGAAATCAAAACGCATTATTGGAATCATTTTGCTACTGGCCCTTATCGCCGGCATTGTATTAGTTATTAATTTACGCCCAAAAAGTAACGACGCTAGCCAAAAGCTTAGTGTCACCGCTAGCTATTACCCTTTGTATGACTTTGCAAAAAATATCGGCGGCGACAAAGCAGTTGTTACTAATATTACCCCGGCAGGGAGCGAACCGCACGACTACGAACCCACGCCGCAGCAACTTGTTGCTACCCAAAAATCGGCTGTATTTATATATAACGGCGCTACCATGGAACAATGGGTAACAAAGTTTCTGCCCGACTATAAAGCGGTTGTCGTAAAAGCAAGCCAAAACATTCCCCTACGGCAAGGCACTAACGAAAACGGCTCACCCGACGCCACCACCGCTGACCCACATTTTTGGCTCGACCCCGTTTTGGCACAGCAAATCGTTAAAAATATTTTAGCCGGTTTTATACAGGCAGACCCCAGTAGTAGCGCCTATTTTACCGCTAATGCCAACACCTACATTGCAAAACTTGCCGCGCTTGACTCGCAGTTTAAACAAGGGCTCGCTACATGCAATCAACGAACAGTCGTTACCTCACACGCCGCGTTTTCGTACATTGGCAGCCGTTACAATCTCAATATTGTTGCTATTGCTGGTATTACCCCTGGCGTCGAGCCAAGCGCCGCTAAACTCGCCGAGCTCAGCAATCTGGTACGCCAAAATCATATTAACTACGTATTTTTCGAAAGTTTGGCAAGTCCTAAATTAGCCGATACAATAGCAGCAGAAACCGGCGCTAAAACGGCCGTCTTCGACCCAATCGAAGGCCTTACCGAATCAGCACAACAACAAGGAAAGAGCTACATAAGTGTCCAGCAACAAAACCTCCAAAATCTCCGCGTCGCCCTCGGTTGTAGGTAACCCAAACACCGAGCCGACTCTCATGGATATCGACAACGTTTC
>DATCYU010000074.1:0-13955 GCA_036526295.1 Saccharimonadales bacterium (SeqCode)
CAAGGTCTTCGGCCTGATAGCCCGAAAGCTCATAATTAAAGCTGCCGAAACCACTTGTTACCGATTTTAGCTGATCGTAAAAGTCAGTTAAAAGGTTAGCAAGGGGAGCCTCAAAGCTAATAAGAGCGCGCTCATCAATATAGCTTAAGTTTTTTTGGCGACCACGCTTAGAGACAATTAACTGAATAACCACACCTATGTAGTCTTGCGGCACCACTATTTCGCCATTGATCCATGGTTCGCGTATCTCTTTTATTTTTGAAGCATCGGGTAACTCGCTGGCCGACTTAATGTCGAGCTCTTCGCCGCTACTTAATGTTACCTGGTAATCGGTAGAAGGGTTGGTAACAACCAAATCAAGATCATACTCGCGCTCAAGGCGTTCACGAATAATATCCATATGAAGCAACCCGAGAAAACCAATGCGAACTCCATAACCAAGCACTGGCGAGTTTTCGGGTTCAAATTGTAAAGCCGAATCACTCATAGCGAGCTTTTCAACAGCTTCTTTTAGGTCGTCATATTCTTCGTTAGAAACAGGGAAGAAGCCTGCGTATACAAACGGCTTTACGTTTTTATAGCCCGCAAGCGGGGAACTAGCCCGCGCTCTTTTTATGGTTACGGTGTCGCCCACTTTGGCGTCGCGTGTTGTTTTAAGGTTTGTAACAATATAACCAATTTCACCCGTCCCAATATCGCCGCCTGGCTTCATGCTTGGGCTTAATGCCCCAACTTCAAGTGCAATACCGGATGCGCCAGTTGCAAGCATCTCTATTTGATCACCTTTTTTAATGTGGCCATCAACAACCCGGGTGTACAAAATAACTCCGCGATAATCGTCGTAGTAACTGTCAAAAATGAGTGCCCTGGTTGACTCGCTTGCGTTACCCTGCGGTGGTGCGATACGCTCCACAACTGCATCTAGAACTTCTAGCACTCCACTGCCCGTTTTTGCGCTGATCTTGAGAATGTCTTCTTCTTTGCAACCTAGTAGGTTCATGACCTCGCTGGAGACGCGCGGTACATCGGCAGCCGGGAGGTCGATTTTATTCAAAACCGGGATAATCGTAAGATCGGCCGCAATCGCAAGGTATACATTGGCAAGTGTTTGAGCCTGGATTCCCTGGCTGGCGTCAACAACTAAAATTGCACCTTCGCAGGCTGCCAAGCTTCGTGAAACTTCGTAGCTAAAATCGACGTGACCCGGAGTGTCAATTAAATTTAAATCATAACCCTTGTACTGCATACGAACCGGGGCTAGCTTAATCGTTATACCCTTTTCGCGCTCCAAATCCATGCTATCAAGAAGCTGCGACTTCATGTCGCGCGATTGCACTGTACCCGTTAGCTCGAGCATTCGATCAGCAAGTGTCGACTTGCCATGATCAATGTGCGCAATAATACAAAAATTTCTAATATGAGATTGATTCATAAACTAGGGTAATTATAACATTTTTACTGGTTATTGCCTAATTTACCGCTCTAGCTGCGCGCTCGACCAAATAGTAGTTTTTTGAGCCGTGTGAGCACTGGATCAGCCTCGGGCAGTTTGAGCATTTTACTAAATGCTAAATAGGCACCAAAGCTAATCACCACAATAACAATGAACTTTGGAAACGTCGCCAAAAAGCTTTGGTCGCTTATACCCAGCTGAAACAATTGCACAGCAATATAGCTTATTACGGCCATAAACCCTGTTGCACTTGCCATGCGCCAAATAGCCGCCATAAACTGCTTGTCGAATAATCCACCTATGCGGCGCGACATAACAAAGAACAAGATAAATACTTCAACCATAGCCACTAATGACTGCGCCCAAGCAAGACCATATGCACCCATATTGAGGTTCGTCGTAAAGTAAATGGCAAGCGCAATATTAAGGCTAATGGCAAAAATAGAAATGTACAGCGGCGTTTTTGTGTCTTGTTGTGCATAAAAACTACGAGCGGCAATGTAGTAAATTGAGCGAAAGAGAATGGCCACAACCAATGTTCCGAGTAACCCAGCAATGAGCGAATCGCCCCCGTTAAAAATAAAGTTTACAAGATAACCCCGTGTAAAGAAGGTGATGATAGCCACCGGCAGGGCAAGCCAAATAATAACGCGAAGTACTGCCTGTAGTTCTAACTTGAATAAATCGGGCCGTCCCTGGCTAAGGCGCTCAGTCATTTTAGGAAACGCTGCCGTACTAATTGCCACTCCAATAAGGTTGATGGGTGCCAAATGGAGTGTCGTTGCCTGCTGGTATGCCCTGACTGTTCCAGCCACCATGCGTGAGGCAAGGTTCATTTCAACAAGGCTGTTGAGGTAGTCGGCCCCTTGGTCGAGCGAGCGGGGCGGTAGAAGCCGTAGAACTTTACGGAATCCCTTGTTTTTCCAAAAGATTTTAAACTGATAATCAAAGCCTAGGCCCATTAGGCCAATCGAGCTTACAAGTAGTTGCATAATTGAGCCAAGCACCACACCCAGTGCCACACCCATAATGCCGCCTTCAAATACCTGCCAGCCGAATATGTTTATGCCGCCGGTAAAAAAGACGGTTCCAATAATAATGCCCACATTATAAATAGCTGGTGCGAGCGCATAAAACGTAAAGCGCCCCACCGCTTGCTGCATGCTCGCAATCACCGTTGCAACGGCAAACAAGAACGGGTTAACGGCAATCACGCGCATCATACTGACCGCGAGGCTATGGCCCGATTCGTCGAGCCCTGGGCCAACAACATAGCTTACGAGCGGATCAGCAAAAATAATAATAAGAATGCTCGCGATAAGGGTTGCGAGTGCCATAAAGTTAACCAAACTGGTTGAAAGTTCCCAGGCAGATTTTTTGTTGCCCGTTGCAAGGCGCTGGTTAAATACCGGAATAAAGGTTACACTCAGCGCACCCGACACCAAAATCACAAACATAAAGTCGGGAATGGTAAAGGCTACCGTATAGGCGTCGATTCCAACCGGATACGTTTTTAAATAGTAGCCATTAAGAAGCCGATCGCGAAAAAACCCAAGCAGGCTCGAAAACAACATCGACCCCGCAAGCAGCGTCGCTGCGTGCGGGATAGATAGTTTTATATTTGCCTTAGCGACAATGCTGCGCACTCGACCCATCGTGTTAGACCTTGCTAGTCGTGAAGTTTTGCCCCCGTCGGCAGTTTAGCGTCTTTCAGTATATGACGGACTTTCTCTTCTTCGATTGTTTCTTCTTCCAAAAGGGCAGCGGCAAGTTTTTCGAGACTTTCGCGGTTATTGGTAATAACGATTTCGGCTCGTTTTGCTGCCTCTTTAATCAAAACCTCAACCTCACGGTCAATTTCTTTAGCAGTATCGTCGCTGTAGGGGCGTTCGTGCGTAATACGGTCGAACATCATGCCGCCGTTGTCTTCGTGGAATACTTGGTCGCGTAGCTTGCTGCCCATTCCCTGCTCAATCACCATATCGCGGGCAATCTCGGTTGCTTTACGTAGGTCCGAGCCAGCCCCTGTAGTAATGCCGTCGGCGCCGTACATAAGCTTTTCGGCAACGCGGCCACCCATAGCTCGGGCAAGAATGTCTTTAAACTCGTAAACATTTGTGTAGCTGCGGTCTTCGGGTGGCAAGAACCATGTTACACCGCCCGTACCACCACGCGGAATAATGGTTACTTTGTGCACCGGGTCGCTGTCGGGTAGAACATGGCCCACGATCGCGTGACCAGCCTCGTGGTACGCAGTGAGTTTCTTTTCTTCCTCATTCATGACCTTAGTTTTGCGCTCTGGGCCAATGGCGATCTTTTCAAATGCCTCAGTTAAGTCAGCATTACTGATTTTTTTAGCGTTTCGGCGCGCGGCAATAATTGCGGCCTCGTTAACCATATTGGCAAGATCGGCACCACTTGAACCAGCTGTCTTTGCCGCAAGAGCGCCAATATCTACCGTTTCATCAACCGGTTTGTTTTTAAAGTGTACCTTTAAAATGGCTTCACGGTCTTTGCGTTCAGGTAGCATAATATTGGTTCGGCGGTCAAAACGGCCTGGGCGAAGCAGTGCTGGGTCGAGCACATCGGCACGGTTAGTGGCGGCTAGTACAATCACATTGGTACCGGTTTCAAAACCGTCCATTTCAACCAAAATCTGGTTGAGGGTCTGCTCTCGCTCGTCGTGCCCACCACCAAGGCCCGAGCCACGGCGGCGCCCTACGGCGTCAATCTCATCAATAAAGATGATTGCCGGGGCGTTCTTTTTAGCCTTAGCAAATAGGTCGCGTACACGGCTTGCACCCACACCCACAAACATCTCGACAAATTCTGAACCAGAGATTGAAAAGAATGGAACATTTGCCTCGCCTGCAACCGCACGCGCCAGCATAGTTTTACCCGTACCCGGGTTACCGACAAGCAGCACACCCTTAGGAATCTTAGCCCCAAGGCTTTCATACTTTTTAGGGTGCTTCAAAAAGTCAACGACTTCTTCAAGGTCTTGTTTCGCATTATCATTACCGGCAATATCGTCAAATACGACTTTTTCTTTGTCGATACCATATAGCTTGGCCTTTGATTTACCAAAGCCCATAGCTTGGTTGTTTTGACCCTGCGCCTGGCGCATCATAATCATAAAGAAACCAGCAATCAACACTACCGGCACAATAATAATGGCAAGATTCCAAACCGTGGCACCTACCTCTGACGGCTGGGTTACATCAACCTGGGTCGCATTATGTTTAAGGCCTTGCTCGTAAAGACTGCTGCCACCTTCTTTCACTGATTTCTCGGTAGCGTGGTCTTGGCCCTTTGGCGTTACCTTAATGTCGTTACCCTGAATTTCAATCTTGCTGATATCACCATTGTTGGCACGTGAGATCACATCAGAGATTGGCACGCCCTTGAGGCTATCGTGTGGCGTAACAATGGCAATGACGACCAAGGCGATTAATATCAAAATAGCCCAAAATAGGCTCAGACGAATCGCGTTGCTCATCTTATTCTTTGGTGGTTGTTGCTTTGGCATAAAAAATTCAATTATTCCTTCCTGCGTCGGTACTGATAAGAAAAACCTACTACTTTTATCATAGCATCTCCCTTGGGGCTTTCACAATAAAGGAACGTGCAGTAAATTGTAATGTTACCCCATTGCCGGCTTCGTACACACTACTCGGCCGGGCTGTTTTAATGGCAAGCAGTGCCCGCTCAAGCTGCGGGCGCGTTAAACCAGCTCCTTTTACCTGTCGTACCGCACCGCCAAGTAACTCACGGGCGGTAGGAGTATCAAGTTGGGTATAAAAATAGCGTGAGTGGCTGGGTGATGTTATAAACGCTTTAAGTTCAGCCTCAATGAGACCAGCCAGTTCAACCTGACGATCACGCAGCTGAATAAGTTGGCTTTTCTGCCTTGAAGAGAGCAGGGGAGTGAGGTAACGAATCCGGTTTCTAAGATACACCCCCGTTCTATTTGTGCCATCTTCTACCCACTCCAAATTATTCGCAAGCGCATAGGCATACAATTCGCGTTTTGGCAGGTGAATAAGTGGCCGCATAATATCCGGAGCCGCCAGTACCGCCACACCCCGCCAACCAGTGCCACGCACAATGTTAATGGCAATGGTTTCAATAACGTCGTCAGCATGATGCGCCGTTACCAGTTGCGCGTTCCTTTTTTTAGCTTCGCTCCGTAAAAAAGCATAGCGGCGGCGGCGCGCAAGATCCTCACCCGTACCCTGGCCTAATTCTTCCCTTTTGCCTACAAATGGTAACCCATACTTTTTGGCAAGTCCTTCAACAAACCGGGCGTCGTCGGCAGATTCTGGCCGAATACCATGATCAAAATGTGCCACAATTAGTTCGTGCTTACTTTCTTGCACCATTTTGTCGAGTAAAACAACCGAGTCTACCCCGCCGCTTACCGCCAGCAAATATCGCACCGCGCTATCCCCATCGTTTAGAAACATATACGCCAAGCCAAATGCCCAAAATACCACCTACAAAGCCGCCGAGTATGCTCCATTCGTCTAATAATTGCGCATCACCAAAAAGCGTGGGCAAGTAGCCACCCAGAATTCCGCCTACTGTCGCAAACAGCAAAATAATGCGCTTGTTCATAGTTGTAGTATACGACGACACAACGGGGTAAGGCTACTACTATAAATAACGCGTACTTCCAAACGGAATCTTTTGTTTAACATGATAGCCCACGCCGAGAGTATCGGCAGCGTGAATAGTACCGTCGCCAAACCGCCGGTTTATTTCGTCAACCGCAGTAGTAATATTTTGCATTCGTGCCAGCTCGTCGCCAAACAGGCTTAACTGGTGATCGGCTTTGTCTTCAAGCTGGTAGCAGCTAATGCCAATCTCTTTAATGTCCTCAGGGGCGGCGGCAAACAATACTGCCGCCTGCGCATAAATTGCCTGGTTACTAAAAAAGGGGAGTGAGGCCATGTGGCGACGGTGCCAATACCCTCTACTGGCCGAGCGCACATATATAAAAACACCGCGCGCCGCTTTGCCCTGACTCCTCATGCGGTGCCCAACCGATTCACACAGGTTATGAAGCCGCTGTAAAATCTGCACCCTGCTTAAATTGCGTGATTCTAACACGTATTGCCGGCCAACGGTCTTTACCGTGTGTGATACATCGTCTACTTCCCAGCCCCGTAAGCGTTGGTGCCATTGCTCACCCACAATGCTTTTAAAAACGATCTTTTTGAGCGTTGTTGCGTCGGCATCTAAAAATTGCAGCGGGGTATAAATGCCCACCGCGTTTAATCGTGCTTCGTTATGCTTAGCAATACCCGTTAAATCACGCAGTTTCAAACCGTCATACACCTCGCGCAGGTTAGCATGCGTAATAACATCAAGCCCGTTTGGCTTGTGCAAGTTTGCCGCCGTTTTTGCCAAAAATCGGTTAGTGCTAATGCCCACATTACAGGTCATGGCCCGCCCTATTTCGTTATAAAGACACTGCTTAATTTCGTAACCAATGTCCTTTAGATCTCGCCCCCGCACCGCCTCGGTTGTTTGGTGAAAATCAATCACCCCTTCATCAATACTTTTCATCGTAACGTGCGCCGAATAGCGCTGCATAATAGCCATGAGCTTGTGGTATACGTAGCGATACTTTGGCGGATCGCTCTCTAGGACTACTAATTCAGGTACGAGCTTAAGCGCGTCTCGTACTTTCATGCCCAGGCTAATGCCCAGTGCTTTAGCCTCATAGCTGGCGGTCACAATAGAAGTATGCTCGGTGCGACGGTTGGCAATAGCTACGGGGCGGCCACGAAGGCGAGGGCGTGCTTGCTGTTCAACCGTGGCAAAACACGAGTTTAAATCTATATGCATAATAAGTGGCCGATTCATATTGTGCGACTCATTCATAATGGTCCGCCTCCATTGTTAAGTGCCACATAAGACGCTCGGCATCAAACTCTAGCCGATAATCTGCCCCGCCATCGGTTACGTCAAAAATATGAACCATCCGCGAACCATGCCCGGCCGGGTGCCGAAGGCCTAGCTCGGTCACCGCTATCTCTTGGCCGTTCGGCCGCTTAAACCGTACCGGGTGGCACAAATTAAGTCCTTCGCCAAAGCTCGCAATTACTTGAATTCGTTCGTTCAAAAAAGTTTCGTCATTCACCGTGAAAAATCCTCTAACTGTTATAGAAGAAACGATTTCTATAGTGGTTCGCCCGTCTTTTGTGCCCGTTTCTAGCAAAAAATCCGAGAGACGATGAATGACCTAAGCGCGAGGGACGCTTTGCCGCCAGGCAGCTAGTGTGTATCGCGTGGTTGTTTTTAGTATACTACGCTTATTTAGCCCGCGCCACTCTAGCCTAAACCCGGCTAATCTGCTACAATCACTCTAGTTTGTGACCAAACAGCATGGCAGCGTAGCTCAGTTGGTTAGAGCGTAGGACTCATAAGCCTAAGGTCACTGGTTCAATCCCAGTCGCTGCTACCAAGAAATTATTCGAATCACTCCTTAGGGGGTGATTTATTTTTGAGTGAGGGCCACCACATTGGTCGGCCGATTTGCAAGGTAAGTGCTGGCACAAATAGTGAACGCACCAAAATGGTATCAAGCAGCACACCAAATGCCACAATAAACGCAATTTGCACCAAGAACGAAACCGGAATAACCCCTAGTGCAGCAAAGGTTGCCGCCAGTACCACGCCGGCCGAGGTAATAACACCGCCCGTTACTACCAGCCCCTTAATAGTGCCTTCGCGGACGCCTAGTTTAAGGGTTTCTTCGCGGACGCGCGTCATCAAAAAGATGTTGTAATCAATGCCAAGCGCCACCAAAAAGACAAATCCATAAATCACTACCGATGGGTCTGCACCCGCAAAATGCCACACGTGGTTAAACAACAGGGCAGAAATGCCCATGGTTGCGCCAAACGAGGCGAGCGTAGTAATGAGCAAAACCAGTGGTGCAACAATTGAGCGAAGAAGCAGCATAAGGATAACGGTAATAACTGCCAAAATGAGCGGAATCAACACGGTACGGTCGCGAATCGCCTCGTTATTGGTGTCGTACTGAATGGCGCTCATTCCACCAATCATGGCTGAAGAATCGATCTTTTTCACCGCCTCTCGTAGTCGAACGATCGTATCGCGTGCCGCAAATGAATCGGCTGAATCTTTTAGCGTAACCTGAAGCAACTCATTACCATCAACTACTTTTACTTTGGCATCTTTAAATGGATAGGCATTACCTGCGATAGTTTCGGCCGAAGGCACCTGGGCACTTGCTTGCTGATACGCCGAGGCCACAACTTGAGGCGGCATACCTTTTAGCTGCACTGCAATACTTGCTTGTAACGCCGCTAATTGCGCTGCACGTTGTATCTCTACCTGTTTTAAAACTTCATTTTTTATTGTTTGTTCAGTAGCGCCCAGTGGGGCCGTGCCTGATTCAACACCACTTGCTGCCGCGTAAACAGAGTCTACACCTTTATCGGCTTCGATTGCCACCACTAGCTGCGTTTGCTTGGTTGCGTCCGCCAGTACGTAAGCAGGGGAGCCTGAACCACCGGGGAAATGCTTGTCTAAAATCGCCTGGCCGTCTTTTGCCTCTGAGGTGCCCATAATGAGGTCGCTTTGTGGAACGCCGTCGGCCTTAAGCTGCACTATTCCGGCACAAGCAGCCAGTAATAGTACTGCTGAGCCCACCCAAATACGGCGGGGATGACGACGAACCAACGTGCCAATTTTTGTCCATGCCGGGTGGCGATGCTCGTAATTATCGCGTAGCTCGGGCTCGTACTTGGGTTTTCGTGGCCAAAATGCTCCCCTGCCGCACAAAACTAGAACAGCAGGCAAAAAGGTTAGGGCAGAGAGCAGGGCAAAGCCAATACCTATTCCCCCAACTGGCCCCAGCGCTTTGTCGGAGCCAAGATCTGAAAACAGTAAACAAAGCAACCCCGCAACCACCGTCCCCGCTGCTGCCAAAATCGGCTCAAATGCTGCTTTGAGTGCCTCCCAAGCCGCCTGCCATGGCTTTTCAAACCGCGTTAGTTCCTCGCGGTAGCGTGCAATATAGAGCAGCGAGTAGTCGGTTGCGGCACCAATGACCAAAATAAATAGTATTCCCTGTACCTGCCCGTTTAGCTGTACCGTGCCGGCTTTCGCAAGGTTCCATACCACTAAAATAGCTGCCGAAAGTGCCGCCATAGCCGAGACCAGTACAATCACCGGTAAAAATGGCGATCGGTAAACAATCAACAAAATAACAAACACAACGGCAAGCGCCACCAAAAGCAACGTGCCATCTATGCCCGAAAAAGCCCCTTGTAAATCATGCGAGAAAGATGCCGGGCCAGCAAGCGTAAAACGCATTCCTAAGTTCCCGGCCGTTAATTCCCTTTTTGTGTCTGAAAATATTTTTTCAAAATCACCGCCGGTGCTAAGTGGAACCACCACAAATGCCGCTTTACTATCCGCCGAGGTAATGGGAGCTGATATTTTACCGACCACTCCCCTTACCGCCTCTAGCTTTACCCCTGCAGCCTTCACCGCTTCTATATTGGCGCTCGTCAACTTTGTGTCGTTATTATCAAACACAATAACCAATGGAATGGTTTTGCTATCTTGAAACTTTGTAAGCGTGTCGTTTACTTTGGTTGATTCGGCCGTTTTAGGCAAAAACGTTGTAAGATCGGTGCTTGAAACATCGCTAATTTTACCAAAATACGGCCCACCAATGGCAGAAACTGCAAGCCACGTAATAACAAGAGCGATCGGCAACATAACCCGTAGCCATACGGATGGCTTTTTATACGCCAAGTTATGCTTATGCATAGTTCAAGTATACGCGAGTTCAAACCCGGCGCAAAACAAAAACTCGCCCTTACTTTGGCGAGTTTGTGAATCGTTCAGCCTTTTATTCGACATCGATGTCGTCGGGCAGGCGGTTGTGGTGCGTTGTGATGAAAGCGCGCAGTTCTTCGTCGGTTCGTGGGCGGTTCCAAGTGGCTAACCCAAACGAATCGTTAAGAATTGCTGAGCCGTCATCAGCAGAGGCGGTATCCATCTTTTTGCATCCTTTTTGTTTTTATTGCTTTATGTATTTATTTAAGCATAAATGTTTTAAAAATGCAATAGTAATTTGTGATAATTTGACACAATTTGTCAAGTCAGGTATAAATACAGAGGTGAAGTCAACCAACCAAGCTATCACAAGTTATATAAGCGCCATTCTATTTGGTCTTATCCTCTTTGTGCCTACCTTTTACGGTTGATCTCGCTTCACATCACTACATTCCGAACCCGAACCGAGCTCAACCACGAGCTCGGTTTTTCTTTAACAATTCATTATATTGCTCTTCCCTGCCCGCTTGGCGTGTCTAGGTGGTCAGGGGTGAGCAATCACCCCCACCACCCGTCCATCGATACGAAGGAACAAACAGTGGCAAGGAATGTCCTTAGTGAGATCGCACAAAAGAAGGTGCGAAGCCTCGCAGCCGCCCTGGACGCTGACGATCGTGATCTCATCAATCGGCGTTGGTCTGTCCTATGCAGCCTGCTGGGTCAGCACCTGGACTCACTTCTGCCAGAGATTCGTAAGCTTCTCACCAAGAAGCAGGCAGCCAGGCTCGAAAGGATGACCTCCTTTACAGCCTGACCGTGGTGCGGGCGGGGTGAGCGTGGCCAACTAGGCCGTGCTCCCCCGCCCGAACGGCAAACACCTTTAGAAATCATTCCGCTTTGACCAACCTACCCCGCTTATGCTATAACTAAGACAGAGGTAGGCCTAAAAATAAAAACATGCTGCATTCTTTTGCAATCATCATCTTTGCCGCACTAATTCACGCAAGCTTTCAGCTGAGCGTAAGTATGCTTACCCTTTTGAGTAGCCATGCTATCGGTAAAAAGACTCGTCACACCAAATTACTGCGCCTTACGAACGGCTTCTTTTTTGGCGTTGCGGTTATGACTATGCTTGCTCTTTCATTTGCCGCCCTTGTGTTTCAAAATAGTTTTGGTGTCAAAACCCCGCTTATTGTGTGGGCTATAGGCTGCGGCTTGCTTTTGGGTCTCGGCGTTGCCGTATGGGCCTTTTACTATCGCCGCGAAGAGGGCACCACCCTGTGGATTCCCCGCAGTTTTGCACGTTATTTAAGTGATCGAACAAAAGCAACCTCGCACGCCGCCGAAGCATTTGGCCTTGGCCTAAGCAGCGTTCTCGCCGAATTGGTGTTTATAGTTGCGCCGCTTGTTATTACCGCGTTGGTGCTTATTAGGTTACCTGCCGTATGGCAATTAGGCGGTATTCTTACCTACACCGCCGTTTCGCTCTTACCGCTGGCCATTGTAACGGGCCTAATTGGTAGTGGACACAAAATTAGTAGCATTCAACGCTGGCGAGAAGACAACAAGCGCTTTATGCAATTCGTTGCTGGCGGTGGCCTTTTAGTTCTGGGCCTCTACGTATACGTTGACCAAGTTGTTTCGGTGACCGCATTTGCCTACGGGGGTCAATAATGGATGTTTTAATTGATATTATAAAATCTGGCGGTAAACGCCCACCCGAAACCTATACCCGTAGCAAACTCTACGCAAGCATTATTGCTGCTTGTTTAAGCGTACGCACCCCCGAAGGTGAAGCTGAAATGATTGCACAAAAAGTATGTAATGCCGTCGAAAACTGGCTGAGCCTCAAACCCGAGGTAACAAGTGGCGACCTTCGGCGAAAAGCAAGCGAAACACTTGAAATACATCACCCCGAAGCTGCATTTTTATACAAACATCACCGAATGGTTATGTAAGGAGTAAATAAACACATGGCAAAAAAGATAGCGTTCGACTACGACCTCATTGTCATCGGCAGCGGTGCCGGTGGTAGTGCGGCCGCAACCATTGCCGCACGCCAAGGAAAACGCGTGGCAATTATTGAGGCCGATACCTTTGGAGGCGATTCACCAAACTGGAGTGATGTTCCTACAAAGGCTCTGCTTCATGCAGCGCAATTATACGACGAGGCACGACATGGCTCGCGCTTTGGTCTAAGGTCGAGCACTATGGGCTACAATTACCCTTCTCTTCGTGCCTGGAAAGACCTTGCCGTTAAGCGTACCGGCGCTGGCGGCAACCGTAAATACTACGAAAACGAAGGTATCGATACGTTTCAGGGCATTGCACATTTTCTCTCTCCTAACGAAATCAGCGTTGCCAGGCGCCACCTTTCGGCCGAGCATTTTTTAGTTGCCACCGGCTCACACTGGGTTGCACCGCGCATTCAGGGTATTGATGATGTCTCATATCTCACACCTCGTACTATTCTTGAAGCCATTCGTCCGCCTAAAAGCCTGTATATTATTGGCGCCGGAACAATTGGTGTTGAAATTGCCCAGCTGATGGCCATTTTTGGCACTAAAGTATACCTGGCCGAAATCGCTAGCCGCATTTTACCTCAAGAAGACGAAGAAGTTGGTGTGCTTATGGAACGCATTCTGAAAGAACAAAAAGGTGTTACCTCGTTTACACAAACCCGCACGCTTATGGTGGTAAAAGACGGCATTGGCAAACGTGTTACCTATAGTCGCGGTGGCGTTGAAAAATCTCTTCATGTCGACGAAGTTCTTATTGCAACAGGGCGCGTTCCCTCGGTTGATCTCGGCCTTGAAAACGCTAGCGTTGCGTATACACCAAAAGGCATTGAGGTTGACGAATACCTACAAACTTCGGCACGCCATATATTTGCCGCCGGCGACGTCCTTGGTCACAACAGCCATACACACACTGCCCTTTTAGAAAGCCGCGTGGCCGCTCACAATTTGTTTAACCCCAAGTCAAAAGTTACGCCCGACTATACCGCAACTCCTCGGCTAACCTTTACCTTTCCAGGAATCGCCTCGGTAGGGTTAAGCGAAGACGATTGCCTAAAGCGTGATCTGCCCATCAACAAGGCCGTTGCGCCACTCAACATTATTGCCCGTTCAAATACCAGTGATTTTCGTGATGGCTTTGTAAAAATTATTACCGACAAAAAGGGTGTCGTTTTGGGTGGAACCGTCGTTGCGCCACATGCCGCCGAAATAGTGCATGAACTTGCACTAGCCGTTAAATACCAGCTTACCGCCGCCCAGGTTGCTGCCACCCCACACGCGTTCCTGAGCTGGAGCGAAGCTGTTCGGGTAGCTGCCGCAAAGCTACAGTAGTCTACCCTAGTTGCAAATTTCCCCCACATCTGATATTATTAGAGGCGGATGTCGCGGGGTAGAGCAGCCCGGTAGCTCGCTTGGCTCATAACCAAGAGGTCGCAGGTTCAAATCCTGCCCCCGCTACCAAGAAAAAAGACAGTTTTCGAACTGTCTTTTTTTGTGCCTTATTCTTAGAAACTCCTGCTACACTAAATACATGAGTAAACAAAATCAAAATGGAAGTCTACATGTCATTGTCATTATCGTTATCGTGCTTTTAGTAGCTGGCACGCTAGGGTTCTTATTTTGGCAAAACATCCTTAATAAGAACAATGCAACAAAAAATG